>JAITBC010000448.1 GCA_031283785.1 Tannerella sp.
GACAACCGTTCTGGCTGCAAAACACTACGGGAAACGGATCGTCGCGGCGGAAGCCTTCACAGGGCGTCCCGAAAATAGCCATTATACCGAAGATCCGGCTTTCTTGAAACATTCGGCTGACGGCAGTTTCGCGTCCGGCGTCAACCGTATGTTTCTGCATCACTGGGTGCACCAGCCATTCGATGACAGATACCAGCCCGGCATGGGCATGGGCTGGTGGGGTACGCATTTTGGCCGGCACCAGACCTGGTTCAAGCCCGGCAAAGCGTTCTTCACCTACCTTGCGCGTTGCCAGATGCTGCTTCAGCAAGGGACTTACGTTGAGTCGAAAAAAGACATGGTACAACGTCGCACGCCCGAGGCGGAACTGTTCTTCGTGACCAATCCGGGCGTCGAAGTGAAAAAAACGTATTCTTTCCCAGTCAAAGGACGTGTTCCGGAACTTTGGGATGCATATAACGGTGCGATTCTCCAGACAACACACTGGCGCGAACAGTCCGATTCGACATACATCGACCTGAACCTGTCGCCCGACGAATCCGTATTTGTGATTTTCCCCCACCGTACAGGCAATTATTTCCTGCTGCCCGAAATAGAAATTTTGAATGAGATATCCATTCCCGTGACCGGCGCATGGCAAGTATATTTTGAACCCAAATTGGATAAATCGTTCAGACGGATTTTTCCCGTATTGGCCGATTTGAGCAAACAAAAGGACGACGCCCTGAAATATTTTTCCGGAACGGCGAAGTATGAAAAAAGCGTTCGCATAACGTCCGTCGACCTGGACGAAAGAAAACGGATTGCACTTGATTTGGGCGAGTTGCACGACATCGCCGAATTGGAAATCAACGGACAGCACGCCGGTGTACTGTGGTCGCCGCCCTATAAAACGGACATTACGCCTTACCTGAAAAAGGGCGACAACAAAATCACCGTTTACGTGACGACCAACTGGGCAAACCGTCTGATCGGCGACGAACAGTATCCGCCCGACTTCGAGTGGGGAACCGACCGCGGCGAACAAATGGGACGCGCAATGAAAGCCTATCCCGATTGGTTCATCGCCAACCGGCCTCGACCCTCGCAGGGCAGGAAGACGTTCAACATCTGGTATTATTTCCGGAAAGATTCGCCCCTGCAACCGGCGGGACTGATCGGGCCGGTACGGATCGTTCGGCAGACAGTAAAGTAGCGGATGCCGCCTTTGTTTTTTTTCGACAAAATGATTACCTTCGTACCGAATTATTTTTTTCGCGACTCAAAACAGGTTAAATATCCTCCCTGCCGAAAAAATTACTTTCGGGATAAAACCGACGTTTTTTCCGCCATATTTTTATTGATTCGCTGTCTGTGAGTTGGTATTGTTAAGGACTGGCTAATTAATGCGTTTTGTAAAATAATCGGCCAGCGAAAGTAAGCAGTTACGGGCTTTTGATTCGGGGAAAGTGACGATTATTTCATTTGCTTTTTGTTTGTATTCTTTCAGTCGTTTTTCTGCGTATTCAATGCCCCGGTGTTTTTTTGCGAAAAGGATCAGCTCCGTTACATTTTCCGGAGTGAAATCTTGTCCGGTTATGATTTTCATATAATGAGCCGATTCTTGTGCAGGAGCAGTTTTTAATGCATACAGAAGCGGTAATGTGATTTTTCCTTCGCGGATATCGTTCCCGGTAGGCTTTCCGATATTCAAATCATCGTAATAATCAAAGATGTCATCTTTGATCTGGAAACAATAGCCTAAATACTTTCCAAAGAGATGACATTTTTTTATTGTTTCTGTTGGTGCATTAACGGAAACGGCTCCGATCTCGGAACTTACGGAGAAAAGGGACGCAGTTTTTTTATTAATCATTTTAAGATAATCATCTTCATTTACCGTATGTTTTTCCGCATTATCAATCTGCATAAGTTCTCCTTCCGAAAGTTCGCGGCAAACGTTTGCTATTAATTTTATTATGGTTATGTTGCCTGTTTCTGCCGCGCGTAAAACCGTTCCCGCCAATATATAGTCTCCTGTCAATACGGCAATACGGTTATCGAAGATGGCATTAAGGGAGGCTACTCCGCGGCGTTGTTTGGTTTCATCTACCACATCGTCATGAATGAGAGTGGTCGTATGCAGCACTTCAATTATAACGGCTGCCTTTTGTGTTATTTCGGTCGGATTCCCACATGCTTTGGCTGTCAGAAGCAGCAAAAGGGGACGTATATGTTTACCGTTAGAGCACAAAACCTGTTCAATCGCAGATTGCAAAAGCGGAGCTTCGCTATAAAGTACAGTTGAAAAATCTGCCTTAAATTGTTCAAATTCAGAGGCTACAGGGTTTACTATTTGCAGTCTGTCTATCATCTTAATTTTTTATATCGTGTGCAAATATAGACCCTATGTTTGTAATCTGAAAAAAAAGAGGGAAAAAAAGCATGAACAAGGAATCCCCGTCAAATTTGAAACGCCGGGACAAACGGCTATATAAGCGGCGAAAACAGGATTCTATGGGATATTTGATGAAAGATAATGTGTATTGCCATTATTTTTTATATTTTTACGCGTTGAAATGGTATGTCTTAGTTTCGTATCATATGCTTAATAAAAAAATAAACTGCTTTATGAAACTGTTATTGATTGATGCTTACGCACTTATTTATCGTTCTTATTATGCTTTTATCAGGAATCCCCGTGTTAATTCCAAGGGAGTAAATACTTCCGCCGTTTTCGGTTTTGTGAATACGCTCGAAGATGTTATGCGGCGGGTTAACCCCAGTCATGTTGCCGTAGGATTTGATCCTCCGGGGCCGACATTTCGTCACGAAGTTTTTGAGGAATATAAAGCTCAGCGCGAAGAGACACCGGAAGTTATACGGGAATCCGTTCCGGTAATACGAAATATTATTGAAGCATATAATATCCCGATATTGGAGGTTCCGCGTTATGAAGCGGATGACGTTCTTGGTACGATATCAAAACAAGCTGAAAAAGAGGGGTTTGAGGTGTATATGATGACCCCCGATAAAGATTACGGACAATTGGTCTCCGAGCATATTTTCCAGTATCGGCCGAAGTTTGGAGGTGATTATGAAACATTGGGTATCCCGGAAGTTCTTGAAAAGTACGGATTGGCATCTGTCGGTCAGATGATTGATTTATTGGGGTTGATGGGTGATGTTTCCGATAACATACCGGGATGTCCGGGGATAGGAGAGAAAAGGGCGCAAAAACTGCTTGCCGAATTTGGTTCTGTTGAAAACTTGCTTGCCAATACGGGGCAGCTCAAAGGCAGCCTCAAGGATAAAATAGAGAGTAATGCAGACAGTATACGCTTTTCAAAATTTTTGGCAACGATTGTAACGGATATTTCCATAAAATTTGATGCGGCATTGTGCGTCCGTGAGAAACCGGACGAAAACCGTCTGGTTGAGATTTATCGGGAGTTAGAGTTTAATTCTTTTCTGACGAGAATGGACATGAATGGCCGGCGTCAGCCGGAGAGGAGAAAATTAGCCGAACAAAAGCAAAGCGTACAACTTTCTCTTTTCGATGAAAACGTCTTCGAAAATGAAACTTTTCCTGAGAACGAAACGGTTTTTTCGGAAAATTCGATGCTCAATGACATAACATCCGTCTCTCATGCCTATTATCTTGTTGATAATGAAAGAAAAATATCCGATTTGGCGCGTATTCTGGAAAGTCGAAATATGATCGCTTTTGATACGGAAACGGACGGGAGAGATCCGGTTACGGCAAAACTTGTCGGGATGTCGTTTGCAATAAAAGAATTTGAGGCATGGTATGTTCCGGTTCCGAAAGCGATAGACGATGCGGTGAAAATTGTTTCACAGTTTGCTGCGGTGTTGGAAAACCGGGAGATTGAAAAAGTCGGGCAGAACATAAAATTTGATATACTTGTCTTACGTAAATACGGCGTGCGTTTGGATGGGCCGTTATTTGATACAATGATAGCGCACTATCTTATCAATCCGGAATTGCGCCATGGTATGGACTATTTGTCGGAAACATATTTGAATTATAAACCGGTTTCTATCGAATCGCTGATTGGCCCAAGAGGGAAAAATCAGCTTACGATGCGTGATGTGCCGGTTGAAAAGGTTGCCGACTATGCGGCTGAAGATGCGGATGTGACATTACGTTTGAGGAATTTTTTTGAGCCGAAACTGAGGGAAAATGCGTTGGAATCGTTATTTTATGATATAGAGATGCCCTTGGTATACGTGCTTGCCGAGATGGAATTTACCGGCGTGAAATTGGATACGGAAGCGCTTAGCCGCTATTCGGCACTCCTTACGGAGAAGCTGCAGGCTCTGGAACAGGAAATATATGAGCTTGCCGGGATGGAGTTTAATATTAATTCCGCGAAACAGGTGGGGGATGTGCTCTTTGATAATATGAAGATCACTGATGAAAAGGTGAAAAAAACGAAGACCGGCGGATTCAGCACAAGTGAGGAAACTCTGGAGAAATTACGCCATAAACATCCGATAGTGGGGAAACTGCTCAATTACCGGGGTGTCAAAAAATTGTTAGGCACATATATTGATACTTTGCCCAAGTTGATAAATCCTGAAACGGGAAAGATACATACGTCCTTTAATCAGACCGTGACGTCGACGGGACGATTGAGTTCGACCAATCCGAATCTACAGAATATACCGGTTCGCGATGACATGGGACGTGAAATACGTAAAGCGTTTATTGCCGATAATGATGATTGCGTATTTTTTTCGGCGGATTATTCACAGATAGAACTTCGCGTAATGGCACATATAAGCGGGGATAGAAATATGATAGACGCCTTCGTTCATGGTGCGGATATTCATTCGGCCACGGCTGCAAAAATTTATGGCATTCCCGATGAAGATGTGACTTTCGATATGCGTCGTAAAGCGAAAACCGCCAATTTTGGTATCATCTACGGTATTTCGGTATTCGGTTTAGCCGAGCGTCTTGCGATTACGAGGACGGAAGCAAAAGAACTTATAACGGGCTATTTTAATACCTATCCGCGTATCCAGGAGTTTATGGACGAGAGCATCCGGTTTGCACGTGAGAAGGGATATGTCGAGACGCTGTACAACCGGCGCAGATATCTGCCGGATATATATTCCAACAATGCGATAGTAAGGGGTTATGCCGAACGTAATGCGATTAACGCTCCGATTCAGGGCAGCGCTGCCGATATCATAAAAGTCGCTATGGTGAATATCCATAGACGTTTTGAACAGGAAAACCTTAAAAGCCGGATGATCCTTCAGGTACATGACGAATTGAATTTCGATGTATACAGGGATGAACTCGAAAAGGTTCGTAAAATAGTACTTGAAGAAATGGAAGGGGCTATTGAGCTGCAGGTGCCCCTGGTTGCGGATTGCGGAGAAGGACGGAACTGGCTTGAAGCGCACTGAATCGTCTGCGGCTGTCTCTGATATCAGAATGTTTCCTGTTTTTCATGTTCTTATTGGATTATTTTTGTATTAATCACGGCTTGTAGTATCTTTGTATCTTATTAAACAAAAAAAATAGTATGGCATTAAAATGTGGTATTGTCGGACTTCCGAATGTCGGTAAGTCTACCTTATTTAACTGTTTGTCGAATGCGAAAGCGCAGTCTGCAAATTTTCCGTTTTGTACGATAGACCCCAATGTGGGCGTTATTACGGTACCGGACGAGCGATTGAATAAACTTGCAGAACTTGTTCATCCTGAGAAAATCGTTCCTGCAACAGTTGAAATTGTTGATATAGCAGGTCTTGTAAAAGGCGCCGGTAAAGGAGAAGGCCTTGGTAACAAGTTTCTTGCAAATATACGTGAAACGGATGCGATTATTCATGTATTGCGCTGTTTTGACGACCCCAATGTCGTTCATGTGGACGGCAGTGTTGACCCTGTGCGCGACAGGGAAATCATTGATACCGAACTTCAGATAAAAGACCTTGAAACGGTGGAAAGCCGGCTCTCGAAAGTTCAAAAGCAGGCGCAGACGGGAGGCGATAAACAGGCTAAACAGGTATATGACATCCTCGTGAGGTATAAGGAAGCGTTGGAGCAAGGTAAAAACGCCCGTACCGTCACATTCGAATCGAAAGATGAGTGGAAGATCGCACGCGAGCTGTTTCTTTTGACAAATAAGCCGGTACTGTATGTCTGCAACGTTGACGAAGCAGGCGCCGTAAGAGGTAATACATTCGTCGGTAAAGTATGGGACTCCGTAAAATCCGAGCAGACGGAGATGCTGATTGTTGCGGCTAAGATAGAAAGCGAAATTGCCGAATTGGAGACTTACGAAGAACGGGAACTGTTTCTCGCTGAGATTGGCCTTGAAGAATCGGGCGTGAACCGTTTGATTAAAGCAGCCTATAAGCTGCTTGATCTTGAGACGTTCCTGACTGCCGGACCGCAGGAGGTGCGTGCCTGGACGTATCGCAAGGGAAGCAAAGCGCCACAGTGTGCAGGCGTTATTCATACCGACTTTGAAAAGGGGTTTATAAGGGCGGAAGTCATTAAATATGACGATTATATCCGTCACGGTTCGGAAGCTGCCGTGAAAGAGGCCGGGAAGATGAACGTAGAAGGAAAAGAATATATCGTGCAGGACGGCGATATAATGCACTTCCGGTTCAATGTATGAACGCCGCAAGTGTGAATGTTACAAATGATGCCGACTTTTGTCGGAGGTATATGAAAAACGCAAAAAACATCGTTTTACCGATTATTTGCATATTTCTTCTCTGTCGGTGCAGTTTCGTTAAAGAAGAAAAGAAATATGTGATCGGTTTGTCGCAATGCATGCTGGATGATGCCTGGCGGCAGACTATGATACGCGAGGTGCGCATCGAAGCGTCTAATTATGATCATCTTGAGCTGGTCGTTCGTAATGCCGATACGAATAACAAGCAGCAAATCATGCAGATTCGCGAGTTGATCGACATGAAAGTCGATGTATTGATTATCTCGCCGAACGAATCCGAACCGCTCACTGCCGTTGCGCAGGAAGCGTTCCGGGCGGGTATACCGACAATCATTACGGATCGTAAAGTAAATACGGAATTATATACTACATTCGTCGGCGCAAGCAATTATGAGATAGGCCGAAACGCCGGACATTATGCGATCGAATATTTGCCTTCCGATGCCGTCATCCTCGAAATATGGGGATTATCTACCTCCTCGCCGGCAAAAGAGCGTCATGAAGGCTTTGTCGAAGCGCTTGCCGGCCGGCCGGACGTTACGTTTATTAATCTTGAAGGGGAGTGGCGTTACGATACGGCCTCCGTACGTATAGCACGTATGGAGATACCTGAAAAGATCGACTTTGTGTATGCTCATAATGATATGATGGCTATTGCGGCGCGTGAATTTTTTGTGGAACGCGATCCGGTCAAAGGAAAAGAACTTCATATTATTGGTGTGGATGCGGTGCCGGGAGCCGGCCTTGAGGCGGTTGCCGACGGAAGAATAAATACTTCGTTTATGTATCCTACCGGGGGAGAGCAGATTATACGCGCGGCAGTCCGTTTGGCCGAAGGCAAGCCGGTAGAGCATTTTATCCCGCTTCAGACGGCGCTTGTAGATAAATCGGTCGCACGGACGTTACTGTTGCAGTCCGACCAGTTGATAAATTACCAGCAGCGTATAGAAACCCAGCGTTCGAGAATTGATATGTTGTTTGGCCGTTTCGGTTTTCTGCAAAGTTCGTTGCTGATTATTTCCGTGTTGATGATAGCTTTTGTGATCCTTACGGTTTATGCCTTTTATATTAATCGCAAGATGACGAGGACGAACGGAATCTTGCGCGAGATAAACAAAAAGGAAGAGGAACAGCGCCATAAATTAGTGGAACTCAATGTAGAGATAAAGGAGGTTACAGCCCAGAAATTGCAGTTCTTCACGAATGTATCGCACGAAGTGCGGACGCCCCTGACATTGATTCTCTCTCCGCTCGACCGGTTAACAGGCTTGTTGCAAGGCTCGGCGTATCTGGATGATTTGTTGCTGATACGGAAGAACGCCGACAGATTGTTGCGTGTTATAAACCAGTTGCTTGACTTCCGTAAGATTGAAAATCATCAGGAGAAATTGAAACTGAAGGAAATTAATATCATGGATTTCACCCGCGAGGTGATGACGTATTTTGACAGTATGGCGGCAGTTCGCGGCATAACGTATAAATTTATTTCCGACATGAAGGAATGTAAGCTCTGGCTGGATACGGATATGATGGAGAAAGTCCTCGTGAATTTGCTCTCCAATGCGTTTAAGTTTACTCCCGTAAACGGTGTTATAACGGTTTGCATTTCGCAGCGCGACAACGACAGGGTGAATATTTCGGTAGAGGATAACGGTCGTGGCATCGAGAGTAAAAATATTCCATATCTGTTTGATCGCTTTTATATGGGATCATATTCGTCGGGGACGGGTATCGGGCTGCATATTGTGAAGGAATATATCCGTATGCATAAAGGCGATGTTGTCGTTGAAAGCGAACAGGGTAAACGCACACGGTTTACGATTTCTTTGCGTCGGGGGAGAGAGCATCTGGAAGGAGAGCAAAATATGGAATATGATATATCCCCGTTATCGTATGAAGCGTCGCAGCTGGACGATTCCGGCGTCAAAGAAATACTGAATGTTTCTTATCCGTATAACGTATTGATTGTAGAGGACGATGATGAAGTCCGCGCCTGTCTTGGAAAGGAACTGAAAGAACAGTTCTCCGTATTTATGGCCTCCAGTGGCAGGGAAGCTGTTTCCATTCTGGAAGAAAAAGATGTCTCACTGGTGCTTAGCGATGTAATGATGCCTGATATGAACGGATTTGAGTTATGCCGTTATATAAAGACAACCCTTTCGTTCAGTCACATACCGGTAATCCTGCTAACGGCGCTGACGGACGAACGGCAGCGGTTATACGGCGTATCGAGAGGTGCGGATAGCTATATACAAAAACCTTTTCATATACAGTATGTGAAAGTTAAAATTGTCCGTTTGCTTGAAGAGCGGAAAAAGTTGCGCGAACAATTATTACAAAAACTCCAGGAGAACCGTTTGCTTTTGGTTGATTTGGAAAAAGCCGAAAATATGGACGATAAATTCCTTCGGCGTTTTCTGATACAGATAGAAAAAGTGTATACCGAACCGGAATACAATATTGAACGGCTGAGTGAGACGCTTGGCCTTTCCCGTGGTCATCTGCACCGGAAAATAAAGGAATTGACGGGCGTCTCCCCGGTAGATTTCCTGCGTGATTACCGCCTCAAAAAAGCTGCCGCCATGATAAAGCAACAACATCTGTCAATAAGCGAAGTCGCATACCGGACAGGCTTTTCTTCCCCGGCCTATTTTTCCAAATGCTTTAAAGTGCTGTATGGCATGACGCCTAAAGAATATCAGGAAAACGGCTGATTCCGTCCGTATAAATCGAGTTGTTGTGCGGGTTCAGGGAATGTCAACCCGTTCGTTTTTGGGGTCGGTAATGCAATCGCCGTTGAAAACGACGAAGTCATATTCGATTCCTTCAGCCGTATTTTATGAAATTTATTGTTGCATATCATTTATCACAGCGGTACGGGCATGTCCGCAGGGCGTTCCTTTCAACGGGTCTCCGTCACTCGTCTTTGCTGTTTTCAATTTCTCCATAATCTGTCTTTGATGGAAACGGCACTCACACATGCGATCACGAACGGGATCAGAGCCGGAAACGCAATCATCGGTATCGGGATCCATCTGTAGAAGATGACAGCACGCCAACCGCTGTTAATGTACAGCTTTGTTAACAACACGGACAGGGCAATGCCCGCCGCCATGACCAGGATGATTGAAATAACACACAAGGTCTTTTTTACGGTGTTTTTTTTCTTTGTATTCATTTCTTTTTATAGTGGCACATTATTCCATATATATGCGTATCGCAATCCATACATGCCTCCGTTTTCGGATGCAGGTTATGGGTAAACGCAAAGTATATCCTGCGGATTAAATGATGCGGATATTTTATCCCCATATACGTTTCACGCAAATACTTTCCAATATCGTAGCTCACATCGCTATTCCACCAGTCTGCAACAAGTATCCGGCTTGCAGTATAGAACTTAAACGCCATAATCTGCTTTGGCGCCAGGCTTTTCCCGTCCATATATTCGGTTAAGAAATTTTTGTAGACTTCTG
>JAITBC010000453.1 GCA_031283785.1 Tannerella sp.
GACAGGTCCTCCGCCGGAGGCAGAGATACCTCGGCAGGGGTTGCGGAACGTCTCGCTAACCTCTGCTCGATTTTGAGTCTAATCGACCGTGCTATATTTTTAACTAAGGAATACACTGCTCACACATATTTTCGAGGTGTAAAAATATGTGTAAAGTTTATATGGGATGTCCCAATGCCGGAAAAATATGTCCTGAATCAGGAATCAATTGATTGTCAGGTTGTCTTTCCGGACTAATCCAATGCAGGGGAAATATGTCCCAAACCAGGAATCAGTTGATTGTCAGATCGTTCTTTCGGGCTAATTTTCTAAATTCATCAGGCGAGAGTTCGTATTTTTTGCGGAAAACCCGGTAAAAGGCGGAACGTGAATTGAACCCCGATTCAAAAGCGATAGCGTCTATCGTCAGGTTTTCCTTCTTTTCGACAAGCAATTTCCGGGCATGAAGCAGCCGCAGCGAAGTGATATATTCAAAGAAACTCATGTCGGTGTTTTCGCGGATACATTCATGAAGATAGTGTTCATTAGTTCCGAGCATGTCGGCAATGGTTTTGCGCGATATTTCGAGGTCGGTATAAATCTGTTTTTCCTGCATTATTTGCGTAAGGCGGAGGAACATCTCGTCTCTCCGGTCATTTTCCGAAGGGCTATAAGCGTCGGGAGAGAGAAGTGACTGCAGCCTGCGACTTTTCGCGCGCTCGCGTTCCAGTTCGGCATCCATAAAATCCTGCTCCCTGATTTGGCGCACCAAACTGCGGTTTTTAAGTGTGACGACACGGCTGTAGCGTATCCATATCCCCAGTACTATGATTAAAAGCAGGCATCCGCCCGCTGCAAAGAGGAAATAGTTGCGGTGGCGTTCTTTTTCGGCGGTGAGTTTATCGACTTCGTAAACGGTGCGCAGCTCGTCGAGTTGACGGTTAAACTCCAGGTCGCGTATGGAATCGTTCACCGCCTGCGCTTTTTCCGCCAGGCGGTACAGCTCTTCGCTGCGGTCTGTATTGGCCAGGATCATCATTTTAATGCCCCGCACTGCGTTTTCTTCTATTGCGGTACGTGTAAAATCCATCGCGCTGTCCGCCATTTCCAGCGCCTTGTCGTATTGCCCGCGCCCGTTGAAAATACGCGCCCGTGCATTGAATACCATTAATCTGACGTCTGCCCCTTTATCCATGCTTTCCACTTTGTCGCAATATATTTCCGCATTGTCGAAATCTCCCCTTTCCAGATAGATTCCAAGATATGCTTTGTACAAATTATTCCATGACGTAGGCTGTGGCGACTTGGTGTGTTCTTCATAACGGCGGATGGTTTTTTCATATTCTCCGGCGGCTTGCAGGGCTTCGTCCGTGCGGTCTTGCAGCCTCAGACATTCGCAAAGCCGAAAATAAACCCCCGTCAACATGCTGAGCCATTCGTCGTCGTCTTTCAGCAGTTCGATACATTGCCTTATGTATTTTTCCTCTTCCTCCTTGCGGAACTGTTTGTCGTACACACCCGCGAGCGAACGGAGGGCAGTGCCCATGCCGAATTTGTTATCGCGAGCCTGCGCATCGGCATACATCCGCTCCGCCACAGACAGGGCTGTCGGATAGTCGCCTTTATACAGATGCGCGTTGAACAGTAAGTCGTACATACTGTAATAAAAATACCAAACCTCCGGAGTATTCACCTTTTCCATATTATCCATGTATCCGGGCGCCCGCCGAATCACTTCATCGTACATGCCTTTGTTCCGGAGGGCGGCAAGAAGAGTTCCCGTAAATCCCCCCTGCAGGGATATGTTCCCCTGCCTTTTGGCTTCCTCGTTCCCCTCCTCGAGAATGGTAATGAGGGTGTCCATTTTACTGTCGTCGACCACTTCGGGAAAATAAAGCAGCGACAAATTTTTGTAATGTTTGAGCTTTTCCTTGCCTTCGGCGTCGGGAATCAGTCTCCAGAGGGAGTCTTTTTTCTGCCGGTTGCTCTGCTGCGCAAAAAGCGACGTCGCAACGAAAATTGCGAAAAAGGCAATAACGATAATGATTTTACTTTGTGAACGCATATTTATTATTATTTATTAACGATGCAAAATTACATAAAAAACGCGTATTCCCCAAATGCATGAAATGATTTTTTGTTGTGTTGCCGAATACGTAAACAAAATCGCGCCGAAAACGGTTTGGAAGCCGATTTAATAGCACAACTTCGGGACGGACGCCGGGGTGCAACAGAAGTAAAACCTGGGAGCCGGGCAAATTGAAGAAGCCGCTGCAACCTTATTGAAACTCAAAGACAAAATCAACACCGATAAAATACGGGAACCGTCGTTTTTAATGGTTCTCACAAGCGGGCAATTTGCTTTCAAAAGAAATGATAGCGTTTTGGTTGTGCCGCTTGGCTGTTTGAAACATCGGTAATCTGTATAATATTCAAAGGAAAAATATTTGGGTGATAGAATATTAAGGCAAAGCATTGAAAATCTTTGAAAAATACTGTTGAAAAGAAAGTATCACTTTTGCCTGTTTCAATTGGTATCATCGTCATTGCATCCCGAAAAAGGATGCAATGCA
>JAITBC010000011.1 GCA_031283785.1 Tannerella sp.
AATGTTATCTTTGCATGCAAATGATATTTACAGAGGGAGAGTATGACGGTACTGCACGCAGGCGGCATAATCTCCCTTTTTGTAAATAAATATAATGAGGAAATTTTACAGACTATAAAAACAAATAAACAGTTAATGTATATGAAAATAATTCGATTATTGCTGACCTGCTGCATGGTATCAGGCTTTTTAGCTACAATGCAAGCGCAAAACCGGGGCAGGAACACAACGCCTGCCGTACCGGAATATCCTCAAAAGGACTCGCTCGAACAAAACGGCTACAAACTCGTGTTCTACAGTAACGCTCCTACATTCTCTCCTGACGTAAAGACGGCACTGATAAAAATGTTCTTTGACGTATACCCCGTTTTGACGGAACGATATAACAGGGAGGCGCAGAAAAGGGTAGTCTTTGCTGTGGATACAAGCTACCACGGCGTGGCTGCCGCGTTCAACGGAAGAGTTATCTTTAACCCCGAATGGTTTGCCAAAAATCCGAATGATCTGGATGTGGTAACGCACGAGGTCATGCACATCGTCCAGAACTACGGACGGAGCCGTGTGCCGGGATGGGTTACGGAAGGCATCGCCGATTATGTCCGTTATAAGTACGGACTTTATAACAAAGAGGCAAACTGGACGCTGCCGGAACTGAAACCCGAACACCACTATTCATCTTCTTACCGTATCACTGCGCGTTTCTTTGCATGGCTGGAAGAACGGCGGGATCCGCAAATCGTGGACAAGCTCGACGAAGCCGCCCGCGCAGACAGGTTCTTCGACAACATCTGGGAAGAACTTACCGGACGTACCATTGATGAATTGTGGGAAGATTACCGGCGTATGCCCGGATTGCTCGCCAAGGCGGAGGATAAGCCGAAACTGTATGCCGTATCGAACGCACATTTCGATTCGCAATGGAACTGGGACGTACAGACTTCCATTCGCGATTATGTCTCCAAGACGCTTGATCAAAACTTGTTCCTGCTCAAACAGTATCCCGATTACATCTTTAATTTCGAAGGAGGAATAAAATATGCGTGGATGAAAGAATATTATCCGGAAAAATACGAAGAGGTAAAAAAATATGTCCGCCAAAATCGTTGGCACGTTACCGGAAGCACATGGGATGCGGCAGACGCAAATATCCCTTCGCCCGAATCTTTCATGCGGAATATCCTGTACGGTCAACAATTCTTCCGCAGCGAATTCGGCGTGCAGAGTACGGATATTTTTCTGCCGGACTGCTTCGGTTTCGGATGGACGTTGCCAACCGTAGCCTCACATGCGGGATTAACAGGATTTTCGACGCAAAAACTCCAATGGCGCAGTAAACCGTTCTACGGCGACAGTAAAATTCCCTTTGAAATCGGACTGTGGCAAGGTATAGACGGCGCACGTATCATGCTGATAGCCGATGCACACAACTACACCACACGATGGCGCGACGAAGACCTCAGTCGCAACGAAGACCTCCGTCGCATGGCTGAAGCCAATCCCGGCCGGGTATTATACCACTATTATGGAACAGGCGATACCGGCGGCGCACCTTCTATCGAATCCGTCCGCGCCGTAGAAAAAGGTCTGGCCGGCGATGGAGAGCTGCAAGTTATCAGCGCAACAAGCGACCGGCTTTACAAAGAATATCTCCCCTTCGACAGTCATCCTGAACTGCCTGTACATAACGGAGAATTACTGATGGATGTACACGGCACGGGATGCTATACGTCGGAGGCAGCCATGAAACTGTATAACAGGAAAAACGAGTTGCTGGCCGATGCCGCCGAACGTACTGCCGTCGTGGCCGACTGGCTTGGCGGACAACCTTATCCCGGCGAAACGCTTGCCGAAGCATGGCGGCGGTTTATATGGCATCAGTTTCACGATGACCTGACCGGCACCAGCATACCGCGTGCATACGAATTTTCATGGAACGATGAGCTGATTGCGCAGAAACAGTTTGCACAGGTATGGACATCGTCGGCCGTGAGCGTCGCACAGGCGTTGAATACGCAGGTGAACGGCATCCCTCTGGTGATTCAAAATCCCATTGCCCGGCAAGTAGACGAAGTAATCAAAATTACTGTCGAAAGTCCAAAGTCCTCATCCGGCGATTTCAAGGTGTATGACAATAGCGGTCGTGTCGCTCCTGCCCAGTTCATTTCACAAAAAGACGGGAAGACAAATTTATTGGTAGCGGCAAGCCTGCCCGGCGCCTCGTTTTCGGTTTATGACGTTCGTACGGGCAAGGCCAAAGTCGCTTCGTCGCTGAAAGTCAGCGAAAAAACGATAGAAAACGCCGTCTACAAACTGACGCTCAACGATAACGGCGACGTCGTTTCCATCGTAGACAAACGTTATGGCAAAGAACTCGTACGCAACGGCTTAGTCATACGGCTGGCGCTTTTTACTCCAAACGAATCGTTCTCATGGCCGGCGTGGGAGATACTGAAAACAACGATTGACCGTACGCCGGAAGGCATCGCCGAAAATGTACGCATTTCGGTTGCAGAAAAAGGACCGTTGCGCGCTTCGCTGTGTGTTGAAAAGAAATATGGCGAATCGCTGTTCAGGCAATATATCCGCCTTACCGACGGCGGACAGGACGACCGTATAGATTTTGTCAACGAAATAGACTGGCAGACCACAAACGCCCTGCTGAAAGCGGAATTCCCGCTTAACGTTGCAAATGAATCGGCAACTTACGATCTTGGAGTTGGCAGCGTACAGCGGAAAAACAATACCGAAACGGCCTACGAAGTGTATGCACAGTATTGGGCAGACCTGACCGACAAAGACGGCAGCTACGGAGTATCGGTAATTAACGACAGCAAATACGGCTGGGATAAACCCGACGACAATACGTTGCGGCTGACATTGTTGCATACGCCCGCCACCAACCGGGGATATACCTACCAGAACAGGCAGGATTTCGGCTTCCATACGTTTACGTATTCGCTTGTAGGGCATCAAGGCGATTATGTCGATGCAAAAACGGTCTACAAGGCTGAAGCGCTCAACCAGCCACCGAAAGCTTTTGTCACAGATAAACATGCCGGCGCACTGGGACGACAGTTCTCGTTCGTATCCGTCGATAATGATCATATCCTGGTGAAGGCGCTGAAAAAAGCGGAAAATACGGATGCCTGCGTCGTCAGGGTATATGAAACGGCAGGGAAGAAAACAGAACGTTTCAATCTTACCTTTGCCGATGAAATTCTGGAAGCGAATGAACTGAACGGCGTCGAAGACAGCATCGGAACGACAGTATTCGAAAACCGTACGTTGACGGGCGCTATCACCCCCTTCTCCATACGTACATACAGCGTCAAGCTGAAACAGCCTGCGAATGTCATGACAAGCGCTCCGCACTCATTGCCCGTTGACTTGAAGTATAATATCAAAACCGCGACCTACAATGCCTTCCGCACAGATGCCAATATCGACGGCAAAGGTTATTCTTATGCAGCGGAACTGTGGCCTGACACGTTAATAAGCGGTGGCGTTACCTTTGTACTCGGCGACCCTGCTGCGCCTAATGCCATGACATGCAGAGGCGATACGATTACGCTTCCGCAGGACGGGTCGTACAGCCGTTTGTACCTGCTGGCCGCTTCGACATACAAAGATCAGATAGCCACCTTCTACATCGACGGAAAACCGGCCGAACTGTACATCCCGTATTATTCCGGATTTATCGGGCAATGGCGACATACGGAACATACGGAAGGATTCCTCAAACCGGCAGAGATAGCATTCACAGGCACTCACAAGCACTCCGCCTTCGAACAGAAGGACGTGCCGTACGAGTTTACATACCTTTTCCGTTACGCTGTCGATATCCCCAAGACGGCGAAGCAGCTGGTGTTGACCGACAATTCCCGCATCCTGCTCTTTGCCGCAACGCTGACGCAAAATGGTAACGAGATTATTCGTCCGGCCACAGAACTGCTTGCAACGGCGTTAAAACCGGAAGACTTGGCGGTCAATATCGTTGCCCGTAAAAACCTGCTGAAAGGGAAAGTCGTCGCGGCGATGTCCGGCGAGGGCGGCAATAACCGTTTCGGCGGCAAGGCAGCGGCGGCTGTTGATAATGATTTTAACACGCGCTGGACGGATTTCAATTCCGAAGGCGAGGTGAAATTTCTGGAGTTTGATCTCGGAAAGGAAGAAACGGTGCAGGGTTGGTTTGTATATCATGGAGGCGCCGGTCGTGGTAATATGATGAATTTTATTGCCAAAGACTACCGCCTGGAGGTGAAATCACAGCCCGACGCCACATGGCAAACGCTCGATGAAGTCACGTCGAACACCGAAGTGGAAACCGACCGCCTGCTGTCCAGGCCTGTTACCGCCCGCTACATCCGCCTGAGTATTACACGGACGGGAATGAACAACAATGCCGCTCAGATAGCGGAATTTGAAGTGTATTAGACATCACACAATTATACATACATATAACGCCCCCCCCCTCTCCTTCAATGATCTGTCATCTATCGCAAGGAAGCGGGAGGGGGTATTTGTAATACTTGAAAATAGCATCACCGTATATTTTATATGCAGCGAATATACCTGTAATTGCATCTCTGTAAACAGAGAAGTCATATATGAGATAATACTTGAATAAAATTAATATTGCTTATGAAAAAAATTATCGTTTCGTTTTGTTGTTTAATCGCAGTTTATTTTGCCGTATCGTGTGGTGCAGGTGATGATGGTATAGATAATATGGAGTCATCATATACAATCATACCGGCGGACTATATAAACTATGATGTCTTGAATAAGGAAAGTTATCGTGAATCTGATGAAAATGAATTCCTCTCGCCTTATGAATATCCGCTCTCTACATTTTCGGCAGATGTCGATGCGGCTTCTTATTCGAATATCCGCCGTATGATCAACAATGGAGAGTTGCCGCCGAAAAATGCCGTACGCATAGAGGAGATGGTAAACTATTTCTCGTATGAATATCCGCAGCCGGATGGTTTCGACCCTGTCCGCATATCGACGGAAGTAGGCGCATCTCCATGGAACCGTCAAAACAGATTAGTGAAAATAGGGTTAAAAGCAAAAGAGATTCCTGCGAAAAATCTTCCGGTATCTAATTTTGTATTTTTGATAGATGTTTCCGGTTCTATGTCCGGACCAGGACGTTTAGGATTAGTTAAATCATCGCTGAAACTGTTACTCAATAACTTGCGTGATGAAGACCGTGTGGCGATTGTCGTATATGCGGGTGCAGCCGGGGAAGTGCTTCCTTCGACTTCGGCAAAAGACAGGCAAAAGATAATCGAAGCGCTGTATGGTCTTACAGCCGGTGGTTCTACGGCCGGAGGAGCAGGTATTAAGCTGGCATATAAAATAGCGAAAGAGAATTATATCAAAGGAGGTAATAATAGAGTGATACTTTGTACGGACGGTGATTTTAATGTCGGGCTGTCAACGAACGAAGACTTGGAGGAGCTAATTGCCGGACAGCGCAAAACGGGTATTTACCTGTCTGTCTTGGGTTACGGTATGGGAAATTACAAGGACGACAAGATGCAGACGCTTGCACAGGCAGGTAATGGAAATCATGCTTACATTGATAATTTGCAGGAAGCAAACCGTGTGTTGGTGAATGAGTTCGGCTCAACAATGTATGCAGTGGCAAAAGATGTCAAACTGCAGATAGAATTTAACCCGGCAAAAGTGCAGGCATACCGCTTGACAGGTTATGAAACACGCCTGCTGAATGATGACGATTTTAATGACGACGCTGTTGATGCCGGTGAAATGGGAGCAGGACATACGGTAACGGCATTTTATGAAATCATACCGGTCGGCGTTAACAGCAGTGTCTATACTCCTGAAAATACAGATCCTTTAAAATATCAAAAACCGCAAGATTCGGAGATGGATATTCTCCATTCTTCCGACCTGCTGCACGTTAAGTTACGTTACAAGCCGATAGACAGTGATGTCAGCAATAAGATTGTACGGTATGTGGCGGATAACGGAACAGATAACGTTTCTCAGGATTTCCGTTTTGCTTCCTCCGTGGCGATGATGGGTTTATTGCTGCGAGATTCGAAATACAAGGCGGATGCAACGTATGACAAACTGATAGAACAGGCGAATAAGGGACTTAATAATGACGACCTTGGCTATCGTCGCGAATTTATACGCATAGCGAAAACGGCCGAAGGCCTGGCAAAAGGAAAATAAAATTATACATGATAAAAGAAATAATGTTAGTCGGACTGGGAGGTGGCGTCGGAAGTATCCTGCGGTATTTAAGTGCGGTATGTTCTCAAAAAATATGCAATACAGTGTTTCCGGCAGGCACTTTTTTTGTCAATCTCCTCGGATGTCTCATAATCGGACTGTTAATCGGTGTTATTGAACATCGGCAAATGTTAGACGAAAACTGTCGGTTGTTATTTGTAACAGGTTTTTGCGGGGGTTTTACAACTTTCTCGGCTTTCTCGGCCGAGAGCCTGCGACTGTTTGAATCAGGACATGTATTATCAGGGATACTGTATGTTACGGCAAGTGTGCTGATCGGAACAGCAGCCGTCTGGTTGGGAATTTGGATGTTAAAGCAGTAAAAAAAACACATTGCAAAACACGACGGCTCTCCTCTGTCGGGCGCAGGAAGATAGTAATGTCACAGCCGTCCGTCGACGATGTTTCGTGGCAATATGCCTTTTACATCATAAACGACGGCATTATCCGACAATAAATTCCCGACGTTTATATTTTCGAACGCTTTATGTGCGACGGCCAATATGACGGCATCGTATCGTCCTGCCGGCTCACTGCCCGTTATTTCGATGCCGTATTCCGCTTTTACATTTCCGGCGTCGGCTATCGGATCATATATCGTGATGTTATCCGTATATTCGTGGAGAGCAGTATATATATCGACAACCTTCGTATTGCGCGTATCAGGGCAGTTTTCTTTAAATGTTACGCCAAGTATCAGTATCCGGGCGTCTTTTACGGGTGTTCCTTTTTTATTCATCAGCCGTATGGTCCGGCTTGCCACATAATCGCCCATACCGTTATTAAGCAGTCGCGCGGAGGTTATGATCCGCGGAATGATACCATACAGCTGTGCTTTTTGTATAATGTAATACGGATCGATACCGATACAGTGACCGCCGACAAGTCCGGGACTGAGTTTTATAAAGTTCCATTTTGATGATGCCGCTTCAATGACATCATGCGTATCAATATTCATGGCTGTAAATATCTTTGCCAGTTCGTTCATGAAAGCGATATTCACGTCCCGCTGAGTATTTTCAATCACTTTGGATGCTTCGGCAACACGTATTGAAGGCGCTTTGTGCGTCCCGTTAACAAGCACGGAATTATAGATGCGGTCAATGACGTCAGCCGCTTCGGGAGTAGAGCCGGAGGTTACTTTTTTTATCTTTTCGATCGTATGTTCCTTATCTCCCGGGTTTACACGTTCGGGAGAATAGCCGGCATGGAAATCTTTATTCAGTTTGAGGCCGGATATTTTTTCAACAACAGGCAGACACTCTTCTTCCGTTACGCCCGGATAAACGGTCGATTCATATACGACGATATCGCCCACGGAGATAACTTCCCCGACAATCGTACTTGCGTTTATCAACGGACGGAGGTCGGGGCGGTCGTCTATATCGACCGGTGTTGGTACGGTCACAATGTAAAAATTACAATCACGGATATGTGCCGGATCTGTCGTACACCGTAATCCGCCTGTCAGCGCTTCACGCATCATCACGTCGGAGACTTCGTGCGTGTGGTCGTGTCCCGACATAAGTTCATCGACGCGCGCTTCATTAATATCGAAACCGGTTGTCGGGTATTTAGTTGAGAATAACCGCGCCAGGGGCAATCCGACATACCCTAAACCTATAACGCAGATTTTAGTTGTCCTGTCCATTAGAATCGTCATTATGTGTGAAAATGAACGCAAATGTACATAAAAATCTTCACAATATACACCGACCGATAAAAATGTCCGTCAAAATTTCATGGAAGAAATTTTGTTTCGCTCAACACGGTATTTATTTTCAAAAGTTTTCATAACTGTTTTTTTATTATTATTTTTGCGGAGAAACTTCTGTAAAAAAAACGTATATGTCATATTTGCCGATTTGTATATTGATGTTCAGCATTGTTTTATTGTTGTTTATAGTGTTGAAACTGAAGATTCACGCATTCCTGTCGTTGCTGATCGTATCGGTTTTTCTGGGTATCGCTACCGGCATGCCGATGTCGTCGATACTGAACAGTATGACCGCCGGTATGAGTTCGACACTTGGTTTCGTGGCTACGGTAGTAGGTATAGGCGCCATTTTCGGACAAGTACTTGAAGCATCGGGTGGGGCGGAGTCGCTGGCACGATTTCTGCTTGTCAGGTTTGGCCGTGACAAGGCTCCGTATTCGCTTGCCATTACGGGTTTTCTGGTTGCTATTCCGGTTTTTTTGGACGTCGGTTTCATCATTCTTGCTCCCGTACTGTATGCATTGTCGAAAGACACGAAAAAATCTTTGCTCTGCTATGCTATTCCGTTATTGGCGGGATTGGCTGTGACGCACGCCTTTATCCCGCCTACGCCAGGTCCGGTAGCAGTAGCAGAGATTATTAATGTAGATCTGGGATGGCTTATTTTTTTCGGTTTCATCATCGGCATACCTGTCACGCTGATAGCCGGCCCGCTATACGGAAAATATATCGGTAATAAGATGCATGTTGATGTACCCGACATTTTCAAAGAGCCGGATGAAATGACCGTAAAGAAATTACCGTCGTTTTGGTTGATAGCCGGGATTATTGTCATTCCACTGGCTCTGATTGTGTCAAATACGGTCTCGACCGTATGGGCAAAAGAAAACGGTATGGAAAGCGTCTTTTGGGTGCAATTATTGACATTTCTGGGACATCCGTTCATCGCCTTACTGATTGCCACTATGATTTCTATCTATGTGATCGGTATCAGGCGAGGATTTACGCCGTCTTCCATTTTGGATGTAAGCACGAAAGCCCTGGCTCCGGCCGGTTTGATTATTTTAATCACCGGCGCAGGCGGCGTTTTCAAACAGTTGCTGATAGACAGCGGCATCGGTGTGGCGCTGGCTGAAAGTTTGTCCGGGTCCGTACTGCCACCCATTGTCCTTGCCTATCTGCTGGCGCTTATCGTACGTGTGACGCAGGGATCAGCTACGGTTGCCATGATAACTTCGGCAGGAATAATGTCGCCACTGCTGGAAGCATACACACTGTCAGAACCTCATAAAGCCCTGATCGTAATCGCCATTGCTTCCGGCGCTACAGCGCTGTCACATGTCAATGACAGCGGATTCTGGCTTGTCGGAAAATATCTCGGTATGAATGAAAAGCAAACCCTTCGCTCATGGACGGTCATGGAAACAATCATCTCCGTAGCAGGCTTTTCACTGTCGTTAGGGTTAAGTTTCTTTTTCTGAATGCCCGTATTTCAAGTCAGATGCCCGATCCCCTTCACGTGTGAATTTGTTTCTCATTTCTGTGGGCGACATGTGGAAATGTTCCTTGAATGATTTTGTGAAATATGAAGGGCTTGAGAATCCTACCTCGTATGCTATTTCGGAAATTGTCATGTCGGTCTCGGTGATATATTTTGTGGAAAACCGTAAGCGGGTGTTGCGTATCAGTTCACTTGGATTCAGGTCGGAGAGGATTTTTATTTTACGGTAGAACGCAGAACGGCTCATGCCTGTTTCCCGGCAAAAGACGTCCATGTTAAGGTCAGGGTCGGTGAGGTGTTCGTTGATGAACTTGTAGATGGCGTCCATAAAACGGCTGTCTACCTGCGAGGTCGGCAGGTCGGGGAATGTGGGCGACGTTTTTTTACCGAATAGTTCCTTTAGCCGTTCGCGCGAGGCAATAAGGTTACGGATGCGCGTCACAAGCAATCCGGCATTAAACGGTTTTGTGACATAATCGTCGGCGCCGGTGTCAAATCCTTCCTGAACGTGCATGACCGTGGCGCGTGCGGTAAGCAGGATTACAGGGATGTGTCCGGTACGGAGGTCGTTTTTCAACATTCGGCACAGCAGTATACCGTCCATTACCGGCATCATGATATCGCTTACTATGAGGTCGGGTAAATATTCTGTCGCCATATCGAAGGCCTCTTGCCCGTTGTTTGCTTCATAAACGGAATAGAGTTTTTGAAGGTGTGACTTGATGTAATGTCGAACGTCCATGTTATCTTCCACGATTAAGACGGAACATGTCAAGTCCTGTTTCGGATGTATATCCTGATATGTATCGGAACCTTCGGGTATCATATAATGGCTCGGATCTTCGCTGTTCCTGAACGAAGTATCGACGTCGCATTCCTTCAGATGCGTTTTTCCCAAAGGCAGTGCGACGCGAAATACGGCTCCCGCCGTGTGCATGTCGGTCGTATTGTCGGCCCAGATGACGCCGTGATGCAATTCGACGACGCCTTTGCAGAGATTCAATCCGATGCCGGTGCCGAACGGCTGTGATATCTGCGCTTTCGGGTGACGTACCTGATAGAAGGGATCGAAAATCTTTTCCAGTTCCTGTTCCGGAATACCCTGTCCGGTATCGCTTACCGTTATCATCGCAAAATCGTGTATGACGGAAGATGCGAAAATGTCTTTTCTGTTATCGAACGCCGCCTTCAGTTCGGATAATTTCCACAACGAGAGGGAGAGGGTTATCCGTCCGCCGTCGGGTGTATTTTTGAAGGCGTTGGACAGGAGATTGAACAATACTTTTTCCAACAAATCGCGGTCGTACCACAAATGTAATTCTTCCATACTGCATTCCAACCGCAGGTAGATATTCCTGTTACGCGCAAGGCAGTTGAAAGCCGTAAAGATTTCGTTCGTAAACTTCACGATATTCCCTTCCGCCGCACGAAGTCGCAGATGTCCGGATTCTTTCTTGCGGAAATCCATCAATTGGTTTACCGTGTAGAGAAGCCTTCCGGCATTTTTATAGATCAGTTTCAACGTCTCATGCAACGACGGTGAAAGATGGTTGTTTTGCAGTATTTCTTCCAGCGGATTGAGGATCAGAGTGAGCGGTGTGCGCAGTTCATGCGAAAAGTTGGTGAACAGGTTGATCTTCGTCCGGTGCAGTTCTTCCATCTTTTCCTTTTCCATCTGTTCGATACGTATATTCGTCTCTAACCGGTTTTTGATTCGCGCATAGCGTACAATGAGCAGCAGTCCGGTCGTAAAAGCCGTCAGATACAGTGTCCATGCCCACCAGGTATTCCACGGCGGCTGACTGATGCGTACATGTATGGCTGTGGGGTGAGAGTTCCATACGCCGTCGTTGTTTGAACCTTTAACGAGGAAGGTATAGTCGCCAGGGGGTATGTTCGTATAATAAGCTACACGTCTTTTACCGACATAATTCCATTCACGGTCGAAGCCTTCGAGTTTGTAGGCATACTGGTTTTGTTGTGGATAAATGAAGTTGAGAGCGCTAAATTCGACAGTCATGTTTGACTGTTTGTGAGTAAGATTGAGGGTCGGAGTACCGTCCGTTTCGCGGTTGTTGACTGATATTTTGGTAATCAATACGGGCGGGATGTAACTGTTTTCACGTATTTGGTATGGACGGAAGGATACGAAGCCGTTGTTACCGCCGAAAAACACTTCGTTATCTGCGGTGACGATGCCGGAGCCGGGCGTAAACTCGGCGATGAAGATGCCGTTGTTTTTATCGAAGTTTGCGAACGTTTTTGTGACGGGATCGAAACAGGATATTCCGTCGTCAGTACTTAGCCATAATTTACCGTCACGGTCTTCAAGCAACGAATAGACGGTTTCGTTCGCCAGTCCATGCTGTCGTCCGAAATTCTCGAAACTTCCGGAAGTACGGTCTAAACGGCTTATACCGCCTCCGAACGTACTTGCCCAGATGTCGCCGTTACGCGTTTTGCAGAGCGACGTAATTCTTTTATAAGCGGCAGGGCTGTTGTTGTACGGGTCTGCGTGCTGCAGCGAGCGTACTGTTCCGGAATGTGTATCGTAGAGGTGTATGCCTCCGCTGGAGGTGGCGATGTAGAAGACACCGGGACTGTCTTCCAGAATACACCGTACGTTCGACGGCCTGAACGTCTGTCCGCCCTGCAACGGAAGAGGATGCACAAATTCATCGCCCAAGGTCATGTATCCTAACGAATTACTGCCGCTCGCGCCGATCCATAAACTGCCGCACAGGTCTTTGAAGACGACGTAGTGAACCGATCCCCATGGAGGCGAGACGCTGCGTACAAACTTGCGGCTTGAGACGTCGAACAGGTATACGTTGCCGTTCGTCGCGCCTGTCCATAGTTTGTCGTTTTCGAGGAAGAGCGATTTGACGATATTTGTACTGAACGATCTCTCCGTCGCTCCGGGAAGCAAATAATAGTGATACGACCTGTGTTTTCTGTCGAAGAAAAGCAATCCTCCTCCTTCGGTACCGATCCATATCCCGGATTCATGTTCAACGATCGGTCCGACGATGCCGAAAAGCGTATGCCCTGCATCGCCGGGATCATGAAAGCGGAAACACTGATTATACGGACTGTAATAACTCACCCCTCCCGAATAGGTTCCTGCCCAGAGCGTCCCGGCACGGTCGCAAAAAACGGAATAGACGGAAAAATTATTCATCATCGTCATAGCGCCCGAACGGTCGCCCTCGACAGAGATAAACCTGCATTTTTGTTCATCATAACGGTTAAGGCCGCCGAAACTGCCGACGATGATGTTGCCCTCCATGTCCTGCTCGATGCAGCGGATATTGAGATGATTCAATCCGTCGTCTCTTCCGAAGCGTAAAAAACGGTCGTTTTCGACGTCGTGCATATATACGCCGTTTTGGTAGAATCCCGTCCACATTCGTCCTTTGGAATCGCAAAATAAAGCAGAAATCCTGTCACTGACGGCGTTCTGCGGATGCCGTACGATACTCGAACATGAGGGGTCATAAACGTACAAACCGCGTTCAGTACCGATCCACAGGTTTTTATCACGGTCTTCCGCCAGAGCGAATATGGAGGCATCGGAAAGCAGGCCGTCAAATGAGTATCGCTCAAAATTATCCGTTTCCGGAATGTAACGGTTAAGCCCGTGCATTGATCCGACCCACAAGTCGCCACGATGGTCGCGAAACAAACAAAGGATGTTATCGTTAGATATCGTCGAGAGATTATCCGAGGAGTGATAATACTGGACAAAATGTCGTGTGCCGTCATCATACCTGTTCAATCCCTTGTGCGTTCCTACCCACAGCCGGTTTCGTCCGTCTTCGGCGATACATTCTACATATCCGTTGCTGATATGCCTGTCGGCATCCGATTCACGGAAGATTTCAAAACTGTATCCGTCGTATTTGTTCAGTCCGTTACGCGTGCCAAACCACATAAATCCCTTCTGATCCTGAAAGATAGCCATGACGGAAAGTTGTGACAAGCCGTCATCAACGGACAGGTGCTCGAACTGAACCCCCGTACTTTGCGATGAGACCTGTCGGAAGCATGAGGCAAACAGTATCAGAAGAGTGAAAGCATGTATTTTCATCAGCATTACGGTTATATTTTGACGCAAAAATAATAAAATTTCCGGTAACAGCCCTGATGTACCCCCCTAAATTACTTTTTATCAATGAAAGTGACGACGCTTTCCGCGTCGTCTGTGTCCTGCAGCAGCCATGATATTAACATTTTTGACGTTAGAATAAACATTATTGCCGCAAAAATGGAAATGGTTAAATCTTTTTTTGAGGCGCTATGAGAAATATCCGGCCCTTCGATAGAGGAAGAAATCTTAGCCTTTCAAGCCGTAGTTTTCTTTTCTGCAAGGGCAGCTTCCTTTTCGGCAATAATCCAAGTCCTTGTTCTGCCTGATACGTTCTTCGATGCGAAAATGTTCCGATTGCCGACAGTGCCACTGTTAGAATATCTTTCATGATTGCCAAGTGGTATCGTAACGCATCCGATTATTTATACTGCTATCAGGAATTGTTGCAGCATATTTCCGCATGCCTCTTTCGGACTTCATGACAAAAAAGTACACGCAGACGTTACATTTTTATATAATAGGGACAAAATTTCATGTAATTGGGACAAAATTTATATTCTGCCATATCGTAATCGGAATAATTTTGCTGTCGCTAATTGATTATATATAACATATATGATACCAAATTGTGTGTCCGTCCCGTTATGGCGTGTTTTCAAACAGTCAGTCGTACAGACCCCGGTTGCCGGTGAAATTTATCTTGTCTGTTTTAAAACAATACGTCTTTAGAGAAAATAGATAGTAAATTATAATAATCCGTTAAATTATGAATGTTATATGTTATAAACAGAAAAAAGAAGCCTTTTATGAGCGTACGGTCGAGCGGTCGTGGAGGATGTTGTTCGTATGTTTACTCTTGTCTGCGAGTTGTACGGTAACGGCGCAGATCAGTGTTTCCGGCACTGTGACCGAAGCCGGCGGCGACCCGTTACCGGGGGTAAACATCACGGTAAAAGGTGTGCCGACAGGCGTAATGACCGATATAGACGGGAAATACGCAATCTCCGTGCCTGCAGAAAAGTCTGTATTGATATTTTCTTATATCGGTTATACCGCCCGTGAGATCGCTGTCGGTTCAAAGAGGCAGATAGACGTCATCTTGCTTGAAAGCGCTACGGAGCTTGATG
>JAITBC010000014.1 GCA_031283785.1 Tannerella sp.
ATAAGCGTGCCGGGCAGTTCTTCTGTACTGGTATTTTCGTTTGTAGGATTTGCCACGCAGGAAATTACGGTTGGCAGTCAAACCGCCATCAACGTAACTTTAGTCGAAGACGTGCTGCAATTGGAAGGCACTGTCGTTATCGGATACGGTACGCTTGAGAAAAAGCAGGTGACAAACTCCGTTACCACCATTACGGCACGTGAACTGCCGCAGGGACTTGGCGGAGCAACTATCGCCAACTCTTTGAGCGGAAAAGTCAGCAGTCTGGTGATGCAGGAAACGCCAAGCCCGAACTCCGGTCTGACTTTGCAGTTGCGCGGTATGGCTTCGGTTAACTCCGAATCAGGACCGCTGGTAGTTATCGACGGTATGCCGGGCGGAGACATCCGTTCGGTTGTGCAGGAAGACATTCAGTCTATTGACATCCTGAAAGACGCTTCTGCGGGAGCAATTTACGGAACGCGTGCTACAGGCGGCGTGATTCTGATTACCACCAAGCAGGCGCAGGAAGGGAAAATGAAACTTACCTACACCGGCGAAGTGATTTTCAAAAACACTTTCGCCAAACCCAGTATCATGACTACACAGGAATTTATGCGGTACAGGGGAGATGGCAGTGATTACGGAGCAGACGCCGACTGGTACGAGGCTTCTTTAGCAGACAATCCCACTTCGCAACGCCATGTCGTTAACCTCAACGGAGGCTCGCGCGATGCGAAAATTTTTGCTACAGCCATGTATGAAGACAATCGCGGAACGATGTTCGGCGACAGCCGTAAAGACTTTAGCGGACGCGTCAACGGCGCTTTCAAATTTCTTGAAGGCTGGCTCGACGTCAATACGCATCTCACCTACCGGCAGGCAAACCGCAATCAGGCAACTGTCGGCACTCCATGGTTCAACAACCCCACACAGTCGCCCTACGACGGTTATCCTTCGGATAGCTGGCCCTACACGGTGAGTATGGTTGCAGCGCGAAATCCACTGTATGATGCAAAGAACATAACCGACAACGGAGTGGACAAATGGTTCCGTCCGGATGTGGAAGTAAAACTCAACATCCTTCCCGTTAAGGGACTGTCCTACATTCAGACATTCGGCTACGAAAACCGACAGTGGGAAGGTAAGCGCTACGAGCCTTCCTATTTGCAGAGAGGCGAATGGGTAAACCGCTCGGGTCTGGGAACAGCGCAGATTGAATTTGACAAAACCGAACAGGTAAACTCCGAAGGTTATTTCTCTTATGTCAATTCAGCAGGCGAAAACCACAAAATCAATGCCGTGGCAGGTTTCAGTTATTTTGAAAAAAACAGGGAAAAATACCGCATGAAGAATTACGGTTTTGACTTTGACCCTGTGGGAGTGTGGAATATGGGCAGCGGTTCATACCTGAACAATCCCAATATTTCGGACCCGAAACCCGAGATGTATTCTCAAAAAGGTATCACCGAGCGTCTGTTTGCAGTTTTCGGGCGTGTCAACTATTCGTTCATGGACAGATACATTGCAACAGCAACCATCCGGAACGAAGGTTCGTCGAAATTTGCCGAAAACAACCGCCGGGGTACTTTCTACGGCTTGTCTGCCGCATGGCGTCTGTCCGAAGAGAGTTTCCTGAAAGACGTTGAACCGGTTAACGATTTGAAACTGCGGTTCTCTTACGGCGTTACCGGAAATGAGGGCGTTATTAACGACTCCAACGGATTCCCCATATCCTACGGCGCCGTTACCTATTCGCCTTCATCATCCAGAACAATGCTGCCCGACGGCTCGTGGGTAAGTTCATACGCAACCTCGCGCGACATCAATCCCGACCTCGGATGGGAAGAGAAAAACGAATGGAACATCGGCGTGGACTACGAACTGCTCAACCGTCGCCTGTTCGGTAAGATTGATTTCTTCAGCCGCAATGTTAAAGGTTTGATTTACGAAACGCATAACTCGAAGGGTCAGCACGGAGTCTGGTACGAAAATATCGGAAACCTCGAAAATACAGGCTGGGAGTTTGAAATCGGAGGCGTCGTTGTAGATAACAAAGACTGGAAATACATAACAAAGATGAATATCAGCCATAACTCGACCAAAGTGGGCGTAATGGACGGCACATCCAACAAAGTGTATGCGGGAGCATGGGCTACAGGCAGAGCAGGCGACATTCACTGTCTGGAAGAGGGTGCACAGGTAGGCTCTTTCCTGCTTTACAAATATGCAGGACTTGACAGTAACGGTAATTTTACCGCTTATCTGCCTCCTGATAAAGACGGAAACGTAACTGTAAAAACGCTTGACGGAGGTATCGATAACAGCGAAAAACAGTACATGGGCAACTATGTGCCTAAGGCAGTTATCGGCTGGAGCCATGATTTGCAGTACAAAAACTGGTATCTGCAAATGCAAATCAACAGCGCCATCGACTTCGACATTTACAATGCGTATGAGCAAGTGAACGGTCTGCAGAACGGTTCGGGAGGCGCCAACAGATTGCTTGTCGCCTATACGGATAACGCACATATCAAGGGACCCGCTCAGACAACCGATTACTTTCTCAAAGACGGCACATACGTCAAGATACAGAACATATCGCTCGGCTACCGTCTGAATCTGAAAAAATACATTTCACTGTTTGATTCGGCAAAAGTGTATCTGTCCATCAACAACGCTCTGCGTCTTACGAAATACAGCGGCTCAAGTCCCGAAATCGACTTTACAGGCTGGGAAGGCGGTATCGACACCGGAGCAAGCTATCCGCAAACCCGTACGTTTGCATTGGGAATTCAGTTAACTTTTTAAAATGTGATTATTATGAAAGGAATAAATTTATTTAAAACATTATTGACTGCCGCCGCATTAACCATATTCGGACAGTGCAGCATAGAACCGGTTTATTATACGGAAATAACAGACGAAGTATATAACTCTTCGGGAGCTTCTACCGAAACAGCTCAAACTAATGTCTGGCAAATAATGGCTGTTCCGTTAGACCATTTGAGGTCGGTCAACGGAAATATTCCACTCACCTACCTGAGTGCAAGCAATACTCTGTCGACTGACGAGATAATAATGCCTGCTCGCGGTATCATCACTCAGGACTGGTACGACGGCGGTTTTTACCTGAACCACTGGTATCATAAATGGGAGGTATCAACAGAGGGTTACTGGCAGTATGCCTATGACGGCGTGATGCAGGGAGCAGTAAAATGCTGGGATACATACAAAAGGCTTGATGCAATCAACTTTGACGCCATTGAGTTTGAAAAAGGAACCAAAGAATGGATGCTGGCACAGGTAAAAACAACGATTGCATACCTCTATTTAGCCGGTCTTGACCATTTCGGAGGAATGGTTCTTTATAAAACTGCGCAGGAAGGAACTTCGGACGAAAAATTCGCGCGTTCGACCGACCTTGAGACATTTGAGTTTGTCGAAAAAACTCTGAAAGAAGTTATTCCCACATTGAAACAAAACGGTGCGGATGCTTTCAACGGATACTTTACTCAGGGAGCCGCAGCCGCTCTGCTTGCCCGGCTTTATTTCAACGCCCGTCCCTATATAAAACAGGATCGTGACGCTGACTGTGAGAAAGTGTGCCTCGACATCAAGAACGGAGTTTATGGCAATTATTCGCTCGAACCCGATTATCGCGACGTTTTTGGCTGGAACAACGAATACAGTCCCGAATTTATATTTGGCATATCAAGTGTCAAGAGTTTTCGCGAAGTTAAGGGAGGACGTCTGGAATACGGGTCGCATTACAATACCATGGTGTATCTCGACAACAAGGAAGCGCTGTCGTGGAACGGTATCTGTCTTACGCCTTCGCAGGACATGTACGGCAAACACTACCGTTATGAAACAGGTAATCTCGGCGGACCATTCAAACTTGGCTGTCCTTACGACAAGTTCGAAGAAAACGACGTCCGAAAACAGAATTATGTGTACTACGGCGGTACCAAGTATGAAGGAATGTTCCTCGCCGGCAAACTCGTTAACCCTCTGACAGGGGGAGCCTGCACGGCGGACGGCACACGTGAATACAAGATGGGCGACACTATTCCTATGGTTGACATTATCGCTCAGATTTCTCCCTACATGAATTACGAAGACCCCAAGGAAGGACCAAGGTATGCGGAAGAAAATTCGGGCGTACGTTTGCTGAAATACTCGCCTGTTCCCAACGACGCCGATAATGCGATTCGCTTCAATACCGACGTTCCGCTTATCCGTTATGTGGAAATTGAGTTTATGCTGGCGGAAATTGCTTACAACGCTGGAGATCTGGCAACGGCAGCCGAGATTATCAACAGTGTCCGCTCACGGTATTTTACCACTACCGGCGGCGACCCGAATCCGGTTACTGCGGGCAATCTCGACAAGTACCGTCTTGCTGACGAATGGCTGGTTGAGTTTCTCGGCGAAGGGCGTCGCCGTACCGATCTGGTGCGCTGGGGTATGTATACCACTGAAGAATGGTGGGACCACCCCGCAGACGGACCGGGACAGGAATTCCGTAATCGTTTCCCGATTCCCGAATGGGTTATCAACGCAAATGATAAAATTGTTCAAAACCCGGGTTATTAATAACTTGATTGAAAATTTTATGAAAGCGGCAAGCGATACTTTGACTGATTTGTCCATTGGCGATAATCTGATGTTATCTGCGACTCCGATTAATGCCAATACTCTTACTTTTGCATGCTCATCGAGCAATAACAATGTGGCAACGGTTGACCAAACCGGTAAAGTTACGGTTACAGGCACAGGCTATGCCGAGATTACCGTAGAGACTGAAGACGTAAACAGTGATAATAACGGTACGCCTGCCGAGAAACTCAAACTGACAGCAAAAGTTGGCATCAAAGTAGATTGAACAAAAAGATGACCAACAAGATATTGCATTTAATATCCGGTCAGAGTATTTGATACTTTATTAGTTTTTGAAAAGCCGTTGGATAAACTCCGACGGCTTTTTTTCAGATGTATGAGGGATGAGGGATGATGTATGAGGGATGAGTTATGAGTTTTTGTGATTTCCGCCAAGTCCCGCAGGGACGACACTTTATTAACTGCATTTTTGAACTATGATTATTTTGATTTTATGAATACTATGATTATTTGGATGCTTCAGCATACGGTAAGCGGCGACAATCAGAAAGTCCCGCAGGGACGACACTTTATTAACCGTATGCTTCAGCATACGGAAGAGGATAGAAATCAGAAAGTCCCGCAGGGACGACACTTTATTAACCGTATGCTTCAGCACAATGCCGTCAATTTAAGGATTTTCGTTTTCCCCGCATCCCTCCGGGATGCGTCGCTCGGTAGAATTTTTGCGGCGTCTCTTTCTGCATCCCGTGGGGGATGCATCCTTA
>JAITBC010000059.1 GCA_031283785.1 Tannerella sp.
CCGTAGATGCGAAATGAAGAATTGAAAATGAAGGGATGCAGAAACGGTTTGCGTCCCTTTTTTTTGTTTGGCTACCTCCACAGCGGCTCATTCTGCCAATCGGCGGGGAATCCCATTGCTTTAATATCAACAGTCGGATATTCCGACAGCAGCAATTTGAGTTTTTACGTAAACGCGTTGTGCGGCGAAACGGTGAACAGCAACTATTTGAACTGGAAAAATAGATAACCTTACTTTTTATTCTCCTTTTCTTGTAAAGCTATTTCAGGGCAAGACAATCTTTTTTCCCCAATTATCATATCTTACTTAACCTTACCGTATTAAATGATTCCGGTCGTAAGGTAACGGAAAGAACTTCTTCATTTATCTTTATCCGTCTGGTCGTTTCTTCTTTTTTACGGTTATACATGACGATCACGATACTGCCGTCTTCATTTCCGAAGGCCAGTATATCATCCGATTCACCCGAAACGTCTATCCGTTTTGCTCCGGGAAGGACATAACGGCTGAAATGTTTCATCAGGTAATATTCGTAATTATATTTATATGTTTTTGTATTGGGATCGACGGTTATCAGGGAGTTTTGACTCCAGCCCCAACGGCTTATACCGCCTTTTTCCAGAGAAGTATTCCAGTAGGTATATACATTTACGCCGTTAGACAGATAATGCTTCATCAGATCCCAGACATAACAGCAATACGACCAGTCGTTTTTACCGTTTCCACATTCCTGTTCCGTCTGGTAAATTTTCAAATCCGGATAGTCGGCATGAATTTTACCGACAGCGCCCTTCCCTGCCCACTGGAAACCGACGCCATGGATGTATCGCTTGCTTAATTCATCATTAAGCAACGTATCCGTCAAGAGGGTATTGGCTCTTTCCATCGTCCCGAACATCAGCTCCACACCAATCTCGTCCATCTCAGGCCCCAGATATTTCCCTGCAAACTCGTTTATGCCTGCAGCGGTCCATGTACAACTCGGGAATATCTGGCATGAATTAAATTCGTTTTGCGGCATCACCATAAAGATGGAAATTCCTTCGTTCCTGTATGCTTCTATAAATTTCCTGAAATACAGTGCATAGGCTTTGAAATAAGCCTCTTCCCGAATAAACATGTCGGCGCCTTCCGCACCCTGTCGATCCGCCGTCAGGTCATTACGGTATTTTCCCGCCAGGCGATCGTCCGGGACGGCACAAGCATAATGTTTGTTATATTTCATCCAGGAAGGAGGCGACCACGGAGACGCCCATATACGCAAAGAAGGATTAAAATGCTGCGCTTCCCTGATAAACGGGATTAACGTTTCGCAGTCGTTGGTTATGGAGAATTTTTCCATTCCGAAATCGCCGTCCGTTTCGTTATAAGAATACCAGTTTCGTGAAAAATCATTTGCTCCCACAGGCATCCTGCAAATGGCGAAATTAGCGCCGACGCCGGGAGCAAAAAGTTCTTTCATAACCGACAGACGATCTTCATCCGACAACAAATTCAAAGACGTCCATCCCAGTTCATTGAAACAGGTTCCAAAGCCTTCGATCGTCTGCAATGTATTATTCGTGATAATCGTCGTTTCGGCATTACCTTCTTCCCACTTTATATCATTTTCGTCCTGTGTCTGCCATGAAATTTCCGGCGTAGACACAATCCAGACGGCTTCCCGTCCGTTTCCGCATGAAACAAACAAACTGCAAAAAACAGAAACAACCGCTAAAAACCGAATTGTCATAAACATATTTCATTCATTCAACATTAATATAATATCACCAATCCTCCCGGACATATCTCGTATGAACAGCGTCATAATGCTGCGCTCTCTCATTTACTGCTGCTCCCGGTAATTTTTACGCAACGAGACGGTTGTTTCCGTAGGGAAATCTGCAGGAACAGGCTGTGTTACCTTACCTGTTGCCGCCCATTCCGCACCCCGGAGAAGCATAACCTGAAATCCGGCACATTGCATAGCCGTATTATCTTCCGGCGTTTTGCCGGCATGTCCTAACGCTGTATGGAATATACGCGCTTTACCATAATCGACTGTAAATATCAAAAGTTCATCACGACCCGAACCGCCTGTATTCGGGTCCGATGTTGCCCAGTACAACACATCTTTCACTTTTCCCGGTCCACGCATGCGATCATACAGTTCGTCCTTCGCATGCCGCCATTTTCCCGGTAATCCTTTCGTAACGGGATGTTCCCTGTTTCCGCTGTTAAGCACAAACTCATGCTGCATGCCATGCGAACCTCCTGGACCCGGAGATTCATCATACACGAGTTCGCCTTCTTTCATGTAAATATAAGGGCCGTCGGTCTCGTTACGTCCTTCCCATCCGCCGAAGCCCAACATTTTATTAAACTCTTTCCATCCCCGGAAAGCATTATCCGCTGCATGATAGATAACAACGCCGCCGCCATTCCGCACATAGTCCAGAAACGCTTTATCCGTTTCTTCCGGCCAACGGTCGCCGTTGTAATCAAGAACAACTAACCGGTATGCGGAGAAATCCGGTTTAAAGCCGCTCATATCTTCGCCTTTTGCAGGAGACTGCGCTATTTCTACCGTGAAAAGACCGGAGTTTTCAAGTATCTGCTTGATAGCTGCATGGCTGACCTGCCACACATGATTATTCTGGCCTGTAACGATAAGCGTCTCAATCGGCTTGCTGTCCTGCGAACAACCGAAAATACACAATAAAAATAATGATGTCAGACAAATAAGGATTCTCGTTTTCATAAATGATTATCGTTTTTTATGTTTTTAATTGTATGTACGGTATTTAACCCGAAGGAGTTCAATGCACATCCGGAGCTATCTTACCCATTCTGGGAGGTACGTACTTCGTTGCAAAATCTTTAATATTGCCTAAATGTAATTCTTCCAGCATTAAAGAAAGGTCGGAAACAAGAAATTCATCCCATTTGTATTCTTTACCCGTATATGCGGATTCGCGTCCCATAGCTCCGGTCAGAGAAGATACGACAAGCGTTTCCGCTTCCAGCGTCAATGACTGCCCCGAACGTATATGATTAATCAGATCCATGTGTTCCAGCACGTATGGATCCCTTTGTTTATAGTTCTCCTTTTCAGCGTCGAAATCATATTTCCAGACAAGATTTCCGTTATGATCGGTGATTGACATGTCTTTACTTGTCCAAATGCCTTCCGTTCCGATGATCGTTTCGCTCACGTCGTTGTCGCAACCTTCGATCTGACGGGCTTGCGCATTGACTCTCACGCCACCTTCGTATACAATGTCGAGGCAGAAGTTATCGAAGATATCTCCCGTACGGCGTTGTAACTGAGATCCCATGCCTGTGACCGAAACCGGTTTAAGATGCGAGAACCAGGTAAATACGTCAATATTATGAACCAGCTGGTCGATCACATGGTCGCCGCAAAGCCAGTTCCAACTGAAAAAGTCGCGCAACATATATTCCATATCCGTCCATTCGGGACGACGTTTGTGATAGGTCATTGCACCCTGATTCCATTTGACGACACCACCGGTGATTCTTCCGATCATTCCGTCGCGCACCCTTCTGTACGATTCGACATAAGAGCGCTGGTGATGCCGTTGCGCTCCGGTCTGCAGGCAGAGACCTTTCGCTTGCGCCTGTTTAACGGCGGCGGTGAAAGTGCGGCAACTGACCGGATCTATTCCTGCCGCTTTTTCACAAAAGACGTGTTTCCCCTGTTCTACGGCATATTTTGTCTGGACGGCATGGAAGATAGAGGGCGTGGTGACGATCACCAGATCGACGTCGGGGTCTTCACAAATTTTCTTATACGCTTCAAATCCATAATGTATTTTATTATCGGATACTTCAATATTTCTTTTTTCACGAAGATATTTCCGCAGCCTTTCCAGTCGGTCTTCAAAAATATCGGCCATGGCGACGACTGTAATACCGTCGGCTGCATCCAGAAAATTGCCGATCGCTCCCGAACCGCGACTTCCGCAACCGACGATGCCGGCGCGTATTTTTTTCCCGTCTATCGCCTTATCGCCCGTTTCCGGGATGTATACCGGGATGGCGGACTGAAGCGGCCTGTATTTTTCCTCGCTCTTGCACGATGACATGATACCGCCCGTTCCGGCAACTCCACCGACGGCTCCGGCAGCGCCAAGCAATGTAGAACGGGTAACAAATTCTCTTCTTGAAATTTTTTCCTTCGACATAGTTATTGTAATGTTATATATTAAAACTATCTGATTCTATTTTTTCTCAAATGCGGCATCGAAAGCTACATTTGAAGGCTTAAAGTCTATATTCTTAACAAACCGCAGGGATTCGGCGGCGCCATGCTCCCTGTCCATGCCGTTGTCTTCCCATTCTACGGATAACGGCCCCTGGTAATCAATCCTGTTCAACGCACGGATAATTGCTTCGAAATCAACTTTTCCCCGTCCCATACTGCGGAACTCCCAGAACCGGTCGCGATGCCCGAACGGAAGATGCCCGCCGAACACGCCGGCGCGGGTGGGCACATCCGACCACCATACATCTTTCATATGAACATGAACTATCCGATCGGCGAAGGTCTCGATAAAAGCGACATAGTCTACACCCTGATATCCCATGTGGCTCGGATCGTAATTAAATCCGAAAGCCGGATGATAATCAAGCGCCTCCAGAAGCGTCTGTGCCGATGAGATATCAAACGCTATCTCCGTCGGGTGGACCTCCAGTGCAAACTTCACGTCATTCTTCAAATAAGAATCAAGAATCGGCACAAACCGTTCCGCCACCTCTTTGAATCCTGCATCTGTTTCGTCCGCCGATACCGGAGGGAAAGAGTACAGCAAATGCCATATAGGGCTCCCGGTGAATCCTACTACGGTCTTTACGCCTAATAAGCGTGCCGCTTCCCCGACTTTTATCATTTCTTCCGCCGCCCGCCTGCGGACGCCTTCGGGATCGCCGTCGCCCCATATGCGCGCCGGAAGAATAGCCTTATGACGCCTGTCAATCCTGTCGCACACACATTGTCCTACCGTATGGTTGGAAATGGTATATAATTCCAGACCGTATTTCTCAAGCATGGATTTAATATCATCGCAATAACTGCGACTTATTTTTTCAATATCCAGATGATTCTCCGTACATGCGAGTTCAAGACCGTCATATCCAAACTCTCTCGCTTTCAAACAAATTGTTTCCAGAGGCATATCGCCCCACTGTGCCGTGTATAAAGTAACTTTCCGTGCCATGATATATTAATTTAAAATTTTTGATTCATCAAGGGCACAAAAATAGGAATTAATTTTCTACTTTTGCACAATTAAAACAAAAAAATTTTCTTATGTGTAACAGCAGTAAAATATTATCGGCAAACAAAAATGGATCAACATTATTCACGGCAGAAAATATATTGGGCAAAAAAACGGAATCGAAAATTGGAGATGAAGAAAACAAATATCACAATATCATGAAAAAAATCAGACTGTTCCCGTTATTGACTTTTATCTGTGCGCTTTCGGGAATTTCCATTTTATCGCAGGCACAGAATAATCAACCGCTACGTTTAGGCGTCGCCGGTTTATCTCACGGACATTTATGGGAAGTCGTCCGCAGAGCGGATCGCGGGGATTTTGTCATTGTCGGAGTGGCGGAAAAAGACAGCCTGTTAAGAGCCGCAAACAGACTTCGCGATAAAATAGACGCATCGCTTTTCTATGCCGATCTGGAAGAAATGCTTGATAGGGCAAAACCGGAGGCCGTCATTGTATACGAATCAATATACGACCATTTGCGGGTAGTAGAACTTTGCGCCCCAAGAGGCATTCATGTGATGGTTGAAAAACCGCTGGCAGTCAACATGGAACATGCCGAACGCATGGCAGAACTGGCAAAAAAACACAAAATCCATTTACTGACAAATTATGAAACGACATGGTATAATACGAACCACGAAGCCTGTGGATTGATTCGCGAAGGCGCAATCGGCAACATCACGCGAATCAATGTCTACGACGGACATCAGGGGCCCTTCGAAATAGGCTGCGGCAAAGAATTTACGGATTGGCTGACCGACCCTGTTCTCAATGGAGGCGGGGCTGTGATTGATTTCGGATGTTATGGCGCAAATCTGGCGACATGGCTGCTTAAAGGCGAAAAGCCAAAATGCGTATACGGCATACTGAAACAGCAAAAGCCGGACAAATATCCTGAAGTCGACGACGATGCCACTATCATTATAGAATATCCTTCTGCGGTCGTACAGATCATGGCTTCATGGAATTGGCCCATGAACCGCAAAGATATGCACATATACGGCAGTAAAGGATATATCTACCAGGACACTCCCTCCAAAATGAGAGTTTACGCCGGCCAAAAAGAGACAACCGTGGAACCGCCATCTCTAATAGCGCCGTATAACGATGCTTTTTATTATTTAAAGGCCGTAGTGCGAAACGAAATCCAAATGGAACCTTATGATTTATCTTCTTTAGAGAATAATCTTTGGGTTGTCAGGATATTGGAAGCGGCCGTCAAAAGCTCGGAAAGCGGGAAAATAATTTACTTCGGCAATTGAGATTTTTGCACTGTCAGCCGACAGGGTTGCCCGCCTTAAAAATGATCATGCATGAAAAGGGTTGCTTCCACCGTCGGAAGCAACCCTTCTTTATCTATTTATCATTACACCGGGCTTGGGTCATTCGTATCCAGGGTTTTGCACGATCAGGTTGTTGCTGTTCATTGCCTGCTCCGGAATAGGGTAGCGGTTGTAGTGCGGCTTATTGTCTGCCGGCTTGTCCCACCATGCTTCGGTAACGAATTTGTCCCAGCGGACGAGGTCGGTGCGACGACGCCCTTCACCGATAAACTCAACCATCCACTCGTCCAGCATACGCCATTCATCGAGGTTGGCGGCAGTCGCCGGATCAGGGTCGGCGCCGGTAAAATAACGTGCGCGAACCTGATTGATCAGACCGGCTGCCACATCCTTTTCGCCCGCCCGCATTTTACATTCTGCAAGCATATAGTAAGCTTCCGTCAGGCGCATAACGGGAATATCGGGATTGCCTTTCAGCGTTTTCTCGGATAACCACGGAATGGGCGAGAATTTGGCTAAGCGAACGCCGGAATTTTCTTCACCCCAGCGAGCGCCTTCATTACCATGATCGGCCTCGGCTCCTGCCTGCGGAACGATACGGGCAATCCGGTCGACGATCACCAGCGTGTCCGTCGGCTTAAACTGGCGGTTACCGCCATGGCACACATTACCGGTAACCGGATTAACCATCTTACCGAAATAGAACATGCCGCGCCATTTTCCGCCTCCTTCATACGCGCGGATTTGTTTGCGCACATCCTGATCATGAAACTTACCAAAGGGACTGCCGAGCCGGTATGTTCCCTTTGAACCCGGATTGCTGCTGCCGTACAGGTATGATTTGCCTTCGACATCAAGCGAAGGAACAAGGCAATAGCCGTTATTACGGCCGCCGATTTCACCGTTATCCCAATATTCATTCATGCCATAATGGTTGGAGTGCGGGCCTACGCTACGCTCACTCTGGGCGTTGTGACTGGGTACGGACCAGATAATCTCGGTCGAACGGTCGTTATCGAAACCGAAAATATCCGTCCAGTCGTCTTCAAGCGCGTATGCGCCATAGTCGCCGTCGATGATATCCTGACAAATGGCAGCACATTCGGCAAATTTATTCTGGCGGACATATGGCCCGGCATTGAAATAAAGGCGTGCCAGCATGATGGCGGCGGCAGCCTGATTGATATTCCCGGTTTCCTGGGCGCCGAGCACAGTCTTTTTCGGCAGCTTGGGAATGGCCTCTTTCAACAGGTTTTCAATAAAGTCAAACGTCTCCTCGTCGCTTGAGCGAGGCAGCATATCTCCCTTGTTACTGGCATAGAGCGGCACGCCGCCGAAAAGGTCAAGCCCATGCAGGTAGAAAAATGCGGCCAGCGTCTGGAGTTGCATCAACACCGCATCGCGACTGCCGGCAGGGAAACCAAGCGCATCGAAGTCTACATATTCGTCGATATCGTCTTTCGCGCTCCAAGTCTGTGCCACACCCATGGAGAATGCACGCCATGCATCGTTTACTCCGGGCGTAGTAGGCGTGAAATCATGGTGGTAATTGCGAAGGTAAGCTCCGCCGTCGTACCAGTCGTTATAGCGGGAGGGTACCAGCATCTCGTCAGTAGTAAATTCCTGAAGACGAACTAAGTTCGAATGAGCCTGTGCATCGGCCATCGCCCATGCCCAATGGGTGAACGGACGCCCCATACGCTGATATACCTTCGTTTGAGTATCGAAGAACAGTTCGGGCGTAGACTGCGAATAATATTCCGGCTCGACGCTGCAGGCCTGATATAAGGCAGTAGTCATCACAATAGTGACGGCGGTAATAAAAAATCTATATTTTTTCATATCATTTCCGTTATTAAATGGTTAGAAATTCATTTGAAGTCCGAACGTATACGTACGGGTTTGTGGATAAATGTTGCTCGCTTTTTCTATACCCGCATCCCAGCCGGTAATATCCACTCCTCCCGGATTCAGTCCCGGATATTTGGTGAAGGTATAGATATCGTTGCCTGTTACATAGAGTTTGACGTTTTCAATCAATTTTGTGTATTTCCGCATCGGCAGGGTGTAACCTATTGTAAAATTCTGAATTTTGAGGAAAGTACCGTCATAGAGGAAATAATCACAAGGCTGTGGACGTCCCGTGATGTGTCCGTTCTTGTCGATTGCGTCATAGAGCATGTTGCCTTGCGCCACATTCTTCAGTCCGTAGAGGATTTCTACGCCGTTATAAATATCGTAGTCTATCCAACTGGTGAGGGTCAGATCGAGCGACCAGTTCATGTATCTCAAATTATGCGACCATCCGGCAATGAGAGCAGGCATGAAATTGCCTTGGTAGATACGGTCATCTACTCGACCGTCGTCACCCTTTATGATTTCGCCTTCTTTATTGTATATCTGGATGTGCCCTTCTTCGCTTATGCCGGCATATTTGTAAAGATAGAAACTGCCTACCGTCGCGCCTTCCTCGATACGATGTGCATATTCCACCCAGTTGTTGACGTAATCGCCATTGATGTACGTCTGGTTCCCCCAAAGCGAACCGATAACGGTTTTGTTATGGCTCAGGTTAAGTGACGTGCTGTAGTTCCAATCTTTGGAATGTATCAATTCGGCGCCGATTTCAAATTCCCATCCGCGATTTTCCATTGTACCGATATTTTTATACATCTCCGATTCGGTGTTGGGCGGCTGCGGCACCTGTACATTGTATATAAGTCCTTCTATCTTGCGGCGATAGAAGTCAAATTTACCATACAAACGGTTATCGAAAAGCGAATAGTCAAGCCCGACGTTCCACTCATGCTTTTCCTCCCAGCCGAGTACGTCGTTGATATTCTTCGTTACGCCGTAAGAGTATGCCCACGTGCCGTCGGGCAACAACCAGCGGGTATCGGAACCGTACATCTTGGCGGCATAATCGGCGGAAAAGCCTTCGTTACCCGTCACGCCATAGGCGAGGCGGAATTTAAGGTCATTTACAAAACCGACGTCCTCCATAAAATCTTCATTCGAAAGACGCCATCCGGCAGAAGCAGACCAAAACGTTCCCCAGCGGTTTTTGGCGGCAAACTTGCTCGATCCTTCGTGACGGACGGAAGCAGTCGCCATGTAGGTGTCCATATAAGAATAGTTGGCGCGGGCGAAATACGCCAGCAGGCGCTGCGTGATCCCTTTTGAGGACGACATTTCGGCAAGGCCTTCTTTCAACCGGGCGCCTTCCCCGATATTCCAGAATTTGACGAGGTCGTTGGTAAAGTGGGCGTTCTTGGCTTCAAACTTTTCGCTGTTTTGCTCAAAGTAGCTGTATCCTGCCACAGCGTTGACACTATGTTTACCAATATCTTTAATATATGAAAAGTAACCGTCGGTATTGAGCAGTTCGGTTTTGTCGAAATAAAGTTCCGCCCAGCCCTTGCGTCCGGCTCTTATCTCTTCACGAGAGAACATGGAACGGTAATAATGCTTTTCCCATTGACGGTTTTCATATCCCACAGTCTGACGATATGAAAGGCCTTCCAAAGGTAGAATATTAAGTTTAAGCGTCACATCGGGACGAAACCATTTATCGAGGCCTTCGTCGGTTTTTAGCGCAGCTTCGCCTATTTCGTTCATTTCCGTGTTGTCGCCGTCGGTCCAGATGTTGTATCCCGTCTGACTGTTGGGGTCGTAAACGGTTTGCGTCGGGTTGGCGCGCATGATCCCTTCGATAGAAGGCTTGTTCTGATTGCGTTTCGCCTGACGATAACTGATATGGGTATTGATATCCAGCCATCCATCGAGGAGTTTGAAATCCGTGTTGATACGTCCGGAATAATCCTCACGCATGTCGCCTTGTAAAATACCGCGATTGTCATCGTACATCATGGTGGCGTAAATGCGGGCATTATCAGTTCCTCCTTGGATCGTCAACACGTGACGATTCGAAATCGTATTGTCGCTCAACGCCTCATCCCACCAGTCGGTGTCGTTCCCGTAGTCGTTTTTAGCGCCTCCGTAGGTAGCGATGTAATCCTTCGCATTCAACATGTCGGGTTTACCGAAAGATTGTTTTAAGGCTAACTCTCCGGTATAACTCATCTTTAAAACGTTGGACTTCGCCTGTTTGGTTGTGATAAGGATCACGCCACCGGTAGCGCGAGTGCCGTAAATAGCTCCGGCGGATGCATCTTTCAGTACATCAATAGATTGGATATCTTCCTGTACGATTGTACGGATGTCGCCTCCGGGCATCCCGTCAATCACGACCAGTGGAGCACGCGAAGTGTTGATAGACGCCATACCGCGCAACTGGAAGGTGTTACCGGAATTAGGACTGGTTGTCCCCGACATTACCAGACCGCTTACTTTGCCTTGCAAGGCTGTAGCGATTGACGATCCGCCTACTCCCTGCGGCAAATCACGTGCGGAAAGCGAAGTGATGGAACTTGTTACCTGCTTCTTTTGCATGGTACCATAGCCTATGACTACAATCTCGCTTAGCGCCCGGCTGTCTTCCTGCATGGTTATGTCAATCTTTTTTCGATCGTTTACTACGACTTCCTGTGTAACATATCCCACATAGGATATAACCAGCGTTGCTCCGGACGATACATTCAGTTCATACTTACCGTCAAGGTCGGCTACGACGCCATTGGTAGTGCCTTTTTCAACGATGCTCGCCCCCGACAGAGGATCGCCCGCATCGTCCGTAACTGTTCCCATAACGGGAATGTTTTGCTGCGCAAAAAGCGTCAGCGAAACAATACACACAAATACGACAAGCGCCGGCTTTCGCCATGTGTGCCTTTTGATTGATTTAAATAGATTCATAATAACATATTTTTTCGATTTATAAAAATAGATAAAAGTGTGAAATAGAAATTTAAACTGTTTATAATTATTATTTGTAATTACAAGAGATTATTCTGTACGGGAAAACAAGCGTCGATTGCAGGAATATTCCTGCAATCGACGCTTGTTTTCC
>JAITBC010000116.1 GCA_031283785.1 Tannerella sp.
TGTAATTTTGCCCTCAATATTTAATATCAAAAACTTATGATAATCAACAAAGACTACATTTTATCACACATTCTGTTACTAATAGAGGAAAATCAGCAGCAACAGCAGGAAAATGAAGAGCGAGCAGATAATTTTCTGCGGAGATGCTGGCAGAAAATTAAATTTCGGATTCCCGAAAAAATACGTATCCCGTATGAAAACCTGTATAAAAAGTACATGGAATACAAATATCAAAATAAAAAAAACATGCTGTACTGGCCTTCGTTATGGATTGATAAATGTTTTGTGCGTTATTGCCTGGAATATGAAATTAATTTTGACACAAGCCTGTATTATCCTCCCGAAACGGAGGAGTATATTCAACAACATATTGACGACAGGCTCCGGCTGGCGTTACGTGGTTACATAAGCCGTCCGATGAGTCGAATGGAACAGGACTATCGTCGACTTGAGAAAAAACTCTTGAAGAACGTTCGGAAAGTTGCCGGATTTTATGAATTTACCATCGAAGATAAACTTTATTATATAGCCGGCAAGCTTTTTCTCCCGAATTTATGGATTTACCACTATGGGTTAAAAAATTTACCGGATACAGTGAAATCATATATTGTGGGGAAAGATTTTTTGGATGTGGGAGCCTTTTCCGGCGATTCGGCTTTGATGTTATTGAACTATTCTCCCCAAAGGATTTTTGCTTATGAACCGGTACCTCATAATTACAACAATTTGGCGCAAACAATAGATCGAAATGGGCTGAAAGATCGAATAATTCCTGTTAACAAAGGAATTGGAGACAGGGCAAGTACTTTAAAAATAGATAATAAGGATGGTAATTCTTCATTTTTACCCACTTATTCCGGCGATAAAATGGAAGATGTTGTGCTTACTACCATTGATTTGGAATGTAAAGATAAAAGAATCGGGATTATAAAAATGGATATTGAAGGATTTGAATATTGTGCAATTGAGGGCGCGTTGGAAACAATAAAACGGGATAAACCCGTGTTGTTAATTTCCATTTATCACACAGGTAAAGATTTTTTTGAAATTCCTCCTGTTATAAAAAAATGTGTGCCGGAATACAAATTAAATATTATAGATACAGACCCTACTTCAGTTCATGAGAAAATTTTAATAGGGTATATTGAGTAGCTTATTTTTTCGGTTTTTACAACTGTTACAAGGCAAAAATAATACGCGGAATATTAAAAACCTGAATTCGACGTAAAAAGGTATAAGAATAATATACCCGGCAAATTGCCGCCGGATATATTACTGAGTTGCGAGTATTTTAAATGCAGCAGTAGCAAATTCCCGTTTTTCTATTTGTGATACAAATTACGTTTCTTCAAAACAGTATATACATTTCTCCCAAAAGGTATATACATTTTGGGCAAAACGTATATACCTTTTTGCATTTCGGGTTTTTATGTATCTCCCTAACATCAAAGCCGGGTCGGAAAACGACCTTGCTGCCTTTGATTTATGAGGCATTGAATTTTGCTTCTTTGTTTCCGCGCCTTCATGTCCGTCAGCATTAATTCATTTTAGAAATGCTGTTTTGAACAGAATTAATGCATTGTTTTCGATTGATTAACAAGTATATTGCAGGTCTTATCTTCTAATGGCGTCCATCAGAACGAACACTTATTATCAGCTCGTTATATCCTAATGGACATTTTGGGATGATTACTACAACTACTAAGCCCCTCCAAAGACAGCCATAACAACAGTATCCCCCTCCCCTGCCAAAGAAAACAGGAATAATCTGTGTTCAACCTCCACGAAGCGATTGCAGGACAGTTGTTTTATGGAATCTTTCCCGCGATACTCCCCGATATAAAAAATCCATTACGAAGAACGGGAACGTCCATATTGCTGAACGTTCCCGCCTATCCTGCAACGTACAGGTCTTACCCGTACCCGGTAGCGCCGGTAATCGAGACGTGACGATTCGCCGTTCTATGGAGAATACACAAATCTTTGTTTCCGGTAACGGCTATTAATGCTCTCCTTATCGTCGAACATTTTAATACGTGATGAATTTTTATCTGACTTCCATTTTTATAGAAGTATCTTCTTTTTCTTTCGAACGAGAGTGCCTGACAGGAGTGGTGTTATGTTCAAATTCCTCCTTTGCACCGACGATAATACGGTCGAACTCACGTTGTCCCGTTCCGGCCGGTATCAGGTGGCCGCAAATAACGTTTTCCTTCAATCCTTCCAGATAATCCGTCTTCCCGTTGATAGCTGCTTCGTTCAACACTTTTGTCGTTTCCTGGAAGGAAGCGGCAGACATAAAGCTTGAAGTCTGCAACGCCGCACGGGTAATACCCTGCAGAATCTGATTGGTAGTAGCCGGGATGGCATCGCGTACCTGGACAAGTTTCAAGTCGCGGCGCTTCAGCTGACTGTTCTCATCCCGCAGTTTCCGGGCGGTAACAATCTGTCCGGGACGAAGGTTCTGCGAATCGCCGGCATCCGTAACGACTTTCTTTCCCCATATACGGTCGTTCTCATCCATGGCTTCAAGCTTGTCGACAACCTGTTGCTCAAGGAAACGGGTATCACCCGGATCGACAACTTCAACCTTACGCATCATCTGGCGCACGATCACTTCAAAATGTTTGTCGTTAATCTTCACGCCCTGCAGACGATAAACGTCCTGCACTTCGTTTACGATATATTCCTGAACCGCCGTCGGCCCTTTTATGGCAAGGATATCCGCGGGCGTAATAGCCCCGTCGGACAACGGCATACCGGCACGCACATAATCATTCTCCTGTACAAGCAACTGTTTGGAGAGCGGAACCATGTATTTCTTTTCTTCTCCCAGCTTGGATGTAATAGTAATTTCACGATTACCGCGTTTTATCTTACCGAACGTAACCTCGCCGTCGATTTCGGAAACGACAGCCGGATTCGACGGATTACGCGCCTCGAACAACTCTGTTACACGGGGAAGACCGCCGGTGATATCGCCCGTCTTACCGACCGCACGAGGAATCTTAACCAGCACCTCGCCGCATTTAACGGGTTCTCCGGCCAATTTTGTCATGTGGGCGCCAAGAGGCAATGAATAATTCTTGAGCACGTTTTCCATAACGTCGACAATATATGCCGAAGGCGCTTTCGTTTTGTCTTTAGATTCGATAATAATCATCTCTTTCAAACCGGTGGTCTCATCACTTTCAATTTTATATGTGATATTTTCTTCCATGCTCTCAAAGGCAATCGTACCGTCGGCTTCCGCAATAATCACCGCATTAAACGGATCCCATTCTATAATCTTATTGCCTTTTTTAACGCTGTCGCCGCTATTGAAGAACAACTTCGATCCGTAAGGAATATTATTGTTATGCAGAATGATTTTCGTATGCGGTTCGACAATGCGCATTTCAGCAAGACGGCTGACAACAATATGACATTTATCGTCTACCGAATATACGGTACGCAACTCGTCAATTTCAAGAATACCGTCATATTTCGAAATAAGGCTGTTTTCCGTTGCAATATTTGATGCAATACCACCGACGTGGAACGTACGAAGCGTCAACTGCGTACCCGGCTCGCCGATAGATTGCGCGGCGATGACACCGACAACTTCTCCTTTCTGAACCATCTGTCCGGTAGCAAGGTTCCGTCCGTAACATTTAGCGCAAACACCTTTCTTGGATTCGCAGGTAAGTACCGAACGTATTTCTACGCTTTCGATAGGAGATTCCTGTATTTCGTATGCTTCCTTTTCACGTATTTCGTCACCGGCTTTTACAATAATTTTACCGCTTATCGGATGAATAACATCGTGAACGGAAACACGCCCGAGAATACGTTCGTAAAGATTCGCAATCACATCTTCATTATTTTTCAATTCGGTACATGTCAGTCCGCGAAGTGTCCCGCAATCCTCTTCATTTACAATCACATCATGCGATACATCGACCAGACGACGCGTCAGATATCCGGCATCGGCAGTCTTCAATGCCGTATCGGCCAGACCTTTACGGGCGCCGTGCGTAGAAATAAAATACTCTAACACCGACAACCCTTCCTTAAAGTTCGACAAGATAGGATTCTCAATAATTTGTCCGCCATCGCTTCCGCTCTTCTGCGGTTTAGCCATCAATCCGCGCATCCCTGAAAGCTGACGAATTTGTTCCTTCGAACCGCGGGCGCCGGAATCCATCATCATAAAAATGGAATTAAAGCCGTCATTGTCAGCGCTCAATTTATCAATCAGAATCTTCGACAACTTACTGTTGACATGTGTCCACGTATCGATAATCTGATTATAACGCTCGTTATTAGTGATGAATCCCATACTATAGTTAGACACGATCTGTTCCACTTCTTCATATCCTTCTTTCACAAATTCATCTTTTTCCTCCGGGATAATTACATCGGCAAGATTGAAGGACAAACCGCCCTTAAAGGCCATATAATATCCGAGGTTTTTTATATCGTCAAGGAACTGGCATGTACGGGCAACGCCGCATGTCTTGATAACTTTACTGATTATATCGCGTAACGCTTTCTTCCCCAGTACTTCGTTCACGAATCCGACTTCCCTCGGTATATGTTCGTTTACCATCAGGCGTCCCACACTCGTATCAACGATTTTTTTTGCGTATTTACCGTTTGCATCGATGTCCTCGATACAAACTTTTATAAGTGCATGTATATCGACTTTCCTTTCGTTGTAAGCGATCATAGCCTCTTCATACCCGTAAAACGCAAGTCCTTCCCCTTTCATCCCGGAACGGGTCTTTGTTATGTAATACAGTCCCAGCACCATGTCCTGCGACGGCACTGTTATAGGAGCGCCGTTTGCAGGATTCAAGATATTATGGGAGGCAAGCATCAACATCTGCGCTTCGAGGATAGCTTCATTCCCAAGGGGAAGATGGACAGCCATCTGATCACCGTCGAAGTCGGCATTGAACGCCGTACATGCCAACGGATGTAACTGGATGGCTTTTCCTTCGATCATCTTCGGCTGGAACGCCTGTATACCAAGCCGGTGCAACGTCGGGGCACGGTTAAGCAGTACCGGATGTCCCTTCATTACATATTCCAGAATATCCCAAACGACAGGCTCTTTGCGGTCGACAATTTTCTTTGCCGATTTAACCGTCTTGACAATACCGCGTTCTATCAATTTACGGATGATAAACGGTTTGTACAATTCGGCTGCCATATCTTTAGGAATACCACATTCGCCCATTTTAAGTTCCGGCCCGACGACGATAACCGAACGTGCGGAATAATCGACACGCTTACCCAGCAAATTCTGACGGAAACGTCCCTGCTTACCTTTCAGGCTGTCGGACAGAGATTTTAACGGACGGTTTGCATCCGATTTAACAGCGCTTGATTTCCGTGAATTGTCAAAAAGCGAATCAACAGCCTCCTGTAACATACGTTTTTCGTTCCGCAGGATCACTTCCGGAGCTTTGATATCAATAAGCCGTTTCAGGCGATTATTACGTATAATAACACGACGATACAAGTCATTGAGGTCGGACGTTGCAAAGCGCCCCCCGTCGAGCGGGACAAGCGGACGCAGTTCGGGCGGAATAACCGGCACTACTTTTATGATCATCCATTCCGGTCTGTTTCGTCCTTTCGAGGCACGGAACGATTCTACCACCTGCAGGCGTTTTAACGCCTCATTTTTGCGTTGCTGCGACGTATCCATCATTGCATGGTTGCGCAAATCATACGAAAGCGCATCCAAGTCAAGACGAAGCAACAAATCATAGATTGCCTCCGCGCCGATCTTTGCGATGAATTTATTCGGATCGGAGTCTTCCAGCAATTGATTCTCTTTGGGAAGGTTATCAATAATCTGCAGGTATTCTTCTTCCGATAAAAGGTCCAACTTATTTATCGTATCCACACAGCCTTTCTGTATGACTACATAACGCTCATAATAAATGACAGCATCCAGTTTTTTCGTCGGCAACCCCAGCAAATAACCGATCTTATTGGGCAACGTACGGCAATACCAGATATGAGCGACCGGTACGACAAGGTGTATATGCCCTGCACGTTCACGGCGCACTTTCTTTTCCGTAACTTCCACACCGCAACGGTCACAAATTATGCCTTTATAGCGGATACGTTTATACTTACCGCAATAACATTCATAATTTTTCACAGGACCGAATATGCGTTCGCAAAACAAACCGTCGCGTTCAGGCTTGTATGTACGATAATTGATCGTTTCCGGTTTCAGTACCTCGCCGTGCGAACTCTCCAGGATTTCTTCAGGCGATGCCAAACCTATCGTTATCTTTGTAAAGTCACTCTTTATTTTTGTATCTCTTCTAAAAGCCATATTATATTGATTTATAAAGAGTTAATTATTCTAATGTAAAACTTAAACACAAACCTCTCAATTCATGGAGAAGAACGTTCAATGATTCGGGGATTCCGGGTCTCGGCATGGGTTCGCCTTTAACTATTGCTTCATATGTCTTGGAACGTCCGACAACATCGTCCGATTTCACCGTAAGTATTTCCTGAAGGATATGAGATGCGCCGAAGGCTTCGATAGCCCAGACTTCCATTTCACCGAAACGCTGGCCTCCGAACTGCGCCTTACCGCCAAGCGGTTGTTGCGTTATCAAAGAATAAGGGCCTATAGAGCGTGCATGCATCTTATCATCAACCATATGCCCTAATTTCAGGAAGTAGGTAACGCCGACCGTCGCCGGTTGATCAAAACGCTCGCCGGTACCGCCGTCATAGAGATACGTTTTCCCGTAACGCGGCAGGCGGGCTTTATCAGTCCAGGCATTGAGGTCGTCCAATGAAGCGCCGTCAAAAATCGGGGTAGCAAACTTCTCCCCCAGCACTTGTCCGGCCCAACCCAGTACCGCTTCAAAAATCTGACCAAGGTTCATACGCGAAGGCACGCCGAGAGGATTCAGGCAAATATCCACCGGTGTCCCGTCTTCGAGGAAGGGCATGTCTTCCTGGCGTACGATTTTCGAGACAATACCTTTATTCCCGTGGCGTCCGGCCATTTTGTCGCCGACTTGTATCTTACGCTTTTTTGCCACATAAACTTTTGCAATTTGAACGATACCGGTAGGCAATTCATCGCCTATCGTAAGATCAAACTTCTTACGGCGCAGTTCCGCATCAAGTTCTTTATATTTCTTCAGATAATTCAGGATAAGATTTTTTATCAGCCCGTTCGTATGAGCATCGGAAGTCCACTTACTTACCTGAATTGTGTTATAATCAAGGTCTTCAAGCGTTTTTTTAACGAACTTGGACCCTTTGGGTATGATTTCCATATTCAGATAATCTTTAACTCCCTGCGACATTCTGCCGGTCGTAAGTGTAAGCAGCTTTTCTATAAGAACGATTTTCAGTTCGGCCATCTTCCGTTCATACTCTTCTTCGATTTTGGGCAGAACATTCTTTTCCATCTGCCGACCGTTCTTTTTCTTAATGATGCGCGAGAAAAGGCTTGTTTCTATCACGACGCCATGCAAAGAAGGGGTCGCTTTCAACGATGCGTCTTTTACATCGCCGGCCTTATCGCCGAAAATTGCACGCAGCAACTTTTCTTCGGGAGAAGGGTCGGATTCTCCTTTAGGGGTAATCTTGCCGATAATAATATCTCCGGGATTAATACGGGCGCCTACACGAACGATACCTCTTTCGTCCAGATCCTTAATAGCATCTTCGCTCACGTTCGGGATATCGGAGGTGAGTTCTTCCATTCCGCGTTTTGTCTCCCGTACTTCGAGTATATATTCATCGACATGGATGGATGTAAATATGTCATCACGCACGATGCGTTCGTTAAGCACGACGGCATCTTCGTAATTATAGCCTTTCCACGGCATATACGCAACTTTAACGTTACGTCCCAATGCCAGCTCCCCGTTTTGTATGGAATAGCCTTCCGTCAGAATCTCACCATTTTCAATACGTTGACCACGACAGCAAATAGGACGCAAATCGACCGTCGTACTCTGATTCGTCTTACGCCATTTGGGGATATTATATGTCTTAACCGAATCCTCGAAATTCACAAATTCCTCATCTTCGGTACGATCATATTTTATTTTAATTGTCGTAGCATCCACAAATATTACTTCGCCCGGACCTTCCGCGACAATTTGCGTACGGGAATCATGCGCCAACTGGCTCTCTATACCGGTGCCGACAATAGGGGCATCCGCATGAATAAGCGGAACAGCCTGGCGCATCATATTCGACCCCATCAACGCACGGTTTGCATCATCATGTTCGAGGAAAGGAATCAATGCGGCGGCAATAGATGCAATCTGCGTAGGAGCGACGTCCATCAGATTTACCTCCTCGGGCAAAACAACCGGAAAGTCGGCTTCAAATCTTGCTTTTACGCGGTCACGAATAAACCGGCCATCTGTGTTAAGCGGCGCATTGCCCTGCGCGACAATTTTATCTTCCTCTTCTTCGGCCGTATAATAGTCCAACGTACTTTCCGAAAAATCAACCTTCCCGTTTTCCACTTTACGGTAAGGCGTTGTAATAAATCCCAAATCGTTTATTTTGGCATACACACAAAGTGAAGAAATCAAACCGATATTCGGACCTTCGGGCGTTTCTATCGGGCAGAGGCGTCCGTAATGGGTGTAATGCACGTCACGCACCTCAAATCCGGCACGGTCGCGCGACAGGCCGCCGGGACCTAAAGCAGACAAACGGCGTTTGTGAGTTATCTCGGCCAGCGGATTTGTTTGATCCATAAACTGCGACAATGCATTTGTCCCGAAGAACGAATTTACAACGGAAGAAATCGTCTTTGCATTTATCAGGTCGATAGGCGTAAACACCTCGTTATCACGAACGTTCATACGTTCGCGAACTGTGCGCGACATACGTGCCAGCCCTATGCCGAACTGATTGTAAAGTTGCTCGCCAACCGTACGTACACGACGATTGCTCAAATGGTCGATATCATCAACCACCGCTTTCGAGTTAATCAACTGTATCAGATATTTAATAATCTCGATAATATCTTCTTTCGTCAGCACTTTGATATCATCGCTTATTTGCAGGTTCAGTTTACGATTAATACGGAAACGCCCGACATCGCCGAGATCATAACGTTTTTCCGAGAAGAACAGGTTGGTTATGACTTCGCGTGCGCTTGCATCATCTGCCGGTTCCGCATTACGCAACTGACGGTATATGTATAATACGGCTTCTTTTTCCGAGTTACTCGGATCTTTTTGCAGCGTATTGTAAATGATGGCATAATCATTCAGATTCTGGTCTTCGCGATGCAGCAAAATATACTGTGTGCCGGAATCTAATATCAAATCAATATTATTCTCATTAAGTGAAGCCTCACGATCAACAACAACATCATTACGTTCGATGGATACTACTTCGCCGGTATCTTCATCGACAAAATCTTCGACCCATGTTCTAAGCACGCGGGCGGCCAGTTTACGACCGGCATAGTTTTTCAGGTTTACCGTCGAAACTTTCACCTCTTCCGCAAGGTTAAATATTTCAAGAATATCCTTGTCGCTTTCGAAGCCTATGGCTCTCAAGAGAGTTGTTACGGGTAATTTCTTTTTACGGTCGATATATGCATACATGACATTATTTATATCCGTTGCAAATTCGATCCATGAACCTTTAAACGGAATAATACGTGCCGAATAGAGTTTCGTCCCGTTAGCATGGATACTTTGTCCGAAAAACACGCCGGGCGAGCGGTGTAATTGTGAAACCACAACCCGTTCGGCGCCGTTAATAATGAACGTTCCCCGGTTGGTCATATACGGAATCGGGCCAAGATATACATCCTGGATGACCGTATCGAAATCTTCATGTTCGGGATCGGTACAGTATAATTTCATTTTCGCCTTGAGCGGCACACTGTAGGTTAGTCCCCGCGCTATACATTCATCCATCGTATAACGGGGAGGATCAAGATAATAATCAAGAAACTCCAACACAAAATTGTTACGTGTATCGGCTATTGGGAAATTTTCTGTGAACACTTTATACAGCCCCTCTTTTTTCCTCTTTTCGGGGGGCATATCTAATTGAAAAAAGTCTTGAAATGACTTCAATTGCACTTCGAGGAAATCAGGATAAGGAAGTTGATCTTTTATCGAAGCGAAGTTAATTCGTTGGTTTTTAGTTGTTGAAGACATCTATCGTAAGGGATTAATTGAACTAATAATAAAAATAGACACAAAAAGGTTAAGAATCTTCATCAAAAAGATTCTTAACCAATCAACCTGCTATGCAGGATTATATGAACTATTTAAGTTCAACTTCCGCTCCTGCTTCTTCCAATTGTTTCTTAATTCCTTCAGCATCAGCTTTCGGTAAGCCTTCTTTTACATTGTTAGGCGCTCTGTCTACCAGCTCTTTTGCTTCTTTCAAGCCAAGACCGGTCAGTTCCTTAACCAATTTCACTACTGCCAGTTTATTAGCACCCGGCGCCTTAAGTACAACATCAAATTCCGTTTTTTCTTCAACTACCGCTACACCGGCGCCGCCGTCAACGGCAACAGCTACCGCTGCGGCTGCCGGCTCAATTCCATAATCGTTTTTAAGAATTGTTGCCAGTTCGCTTACTTCTTTTACCGTAAGATTTACTAATTGTTCTGCAAAAACTTTCAAATCTGCCATTTTCGTTATGATTTAAATGATTTATATTCTGTAAAAATTCAATTACGCTCTTCGAGCGCCTTTAATATTCCGTGTATTTTCTGTCCGCCATTAGACTGCAATGCTGAGATAATATTCTTCATCGGTGACTGTAACAAGCCTATTATATCTCCTACGAGTTCTTCTTTACTCTTTATTGTAGCCAGAGCTTCCAGGTCATTTCCGGTATAAAAACCTTCCTGAACATACGCTCCTTTCAGTTTCGGCTTTCCGTCACCGCCTTTTACATCCTTCGTGAAGTTCTTAATAAGGCGTGCCGGCGCATTTGCAACATTCGCAAACATGACGGCGGTGTTACCTTTCAATACACTGTATAATTCCGAGTAATCAATATCTTCCACATTATCCATTGCTTTTTTCAGCAACGTATTTTTAACCACAACAAGTTTCACTTCCTGTTTGAAACATTCCCGTCTTAACTTACTTGTCTTCTCCGCGTTCAAAGCTTCGATATTCGTAAGATATATATGGGGATACTGTTTCAATTGCTCGGTTAGCTCATTGATGATTCTGCCTTTATCTTCCTTTTTCATCGTCTCAAATTTTAAAATTATTAATCTTCAACTGTTTTAGGATCAACCTTAATACCGGGACTCATTGTTGATGAAAGATAAACGCTCTTTAAATAAGTGCCTTTAGCTGCAGAAGGTTTCAACTTTATCAGTGTTGAAATAAACTCCCTTGTATTTTCGTATATCTGCTCGGCCTGGAAAGAGGCTTTGCCGACAGAAGAGTGTACAATTCCGGTTTTATCGACCTTAAAGTCGATTTTACCCTGTTTCACTTCCCTGACAGCTTTTCCTATCTCATTTGTCACCGTACCGCTTTTCGGATTCGGCATCAAACCACGCGGACCTAATATACGGCCTAACGCGCCTATTTTTCCCATGATGGAAGGCATTGTAATAATGATGTCTATATCGGTCCAACCTCCTTTGATTTTATCAATATATTCATCAAGGCCGACATAATCAGCTCCGGCTTCTTTCGCTTCGGCTTCTCTGTCGGGAGTACATAACGCAAGAACCCTTGTAACCTTTCCGGTTCCGTGTGGCAGAGACACAACGCCTCTTACCATCTGATTGGCCTTACGGGGATCTACACCGAGACGCACATCCACATCTACGGAGGCGTCGAACTTGGTCAAAGTAATTTCTTTTACCAATGCAGACGCTTCTTTCAATGTATACGCTTTCCCGTTCTCAATCTTACCCGAAGCCAGCTTTTGATTTTTTGTAAGTTTACTCATCTTCTACCTGACTTTTTACTGGTTTGTTCCCGGAAATGTCCCTGTTATTGTAATACCCATACTTCGTGCTGTTCCGGCAACCATTTTCATGGCGGACTCCACACTGAAACAATTCATATCGACAATCTTGTCTTCTGCAATTGTTTTCACTGCGTCCCAAGTGATTTGCGCCACTTTCTTCCGGTTCGACTCTGCCGAACCGCCTTTTACTTTAGCAGCTTCCATCAATTGGACTGCTACCGGAGGTGCTTTTACAACAAATTCAAATGATTTGTCCGAATAATAAGTAATTACAACAGGCAATAATTTACCGCTCTTGTCCTGGGTTCTGGCATTGAATTGCTTGCAAAACTCCATGATGTTAATACCTTTCGAACCCAAAGCCGGTCCTACGGGCGGAGAAGGATTTGCGGCTCCTCCTTTAATCTGCAACTTAATTTGTCCAGCAATTTCTTTCGCCATCTTCTTGATTTTTTTTTAATTATATAAATGAAAAAACAAAAAGGCATCTAACTTTCCGTAACAAAAGTCTTATTCCTTTTCTACTTGTACATAGCCTAACTCAAGCGGTGTTTTTCGTCCGAAGATTTTTACCATCACTTTGAGTTTCTTTTTCTCGGCGTTAACTTCTTCTATAACGCCCGTAAAACCGTTAAAAGGACCATATGTCACTTTCACCGATTCGCCGACGAAATATTGAAGATCCATTTCTTCTTCCTGTTCCAGCAGTTCGTCAACCGTTCCTAATATACGGCTAACTTCCGAGGGGCGCAAGGGAGTCGGATTTTCATTCCCGCCAAGAAATCCTATCACATTCGGTACAGTTCTCAAACGGTGAGCTACTTCACCCAGCAAAATCGCTTCTATCAATACATAACCCGTCAAATAAGCCCGTTCTTTCAACACTTTTTTACCGTTACGTATGCTAATCGTTTTTTCCGTAGGGATAAGCACCTGTGATACGTATTGTCCCAAGTCCGAATTTTTCATTTCGGACTCGATATATTCACGCACTTTGTTCTCTTTCCCGCTTATTGCGCGAAGAACATAAAATTTGGGTTGAACATCTGACATAACAATAACTAAATACTGTTATAAACAAAACGCATCGCATGTTCGAAAACAAAATCAATCGCAAAGACAACTAACGCTATGATTATGGAAGCAAACAAAACAACCACAGCGCTGTTGGATAACTCTGCTCTTGTAGGCCATGAGACCTTATGTACAAGTTCGTTATATGAATCTTTAAAATATTGAATTATTTTTTTCATTGAGTATTTGTTTGAAACCGCACGGAAGGAGAGGCTCGAACTCCCGACAGCCGGTTTTGGAGACCGGTACTCTACCAACTGAGCTACTTCCGTGTTTTAAAATATAGTCAATCTTTTGACAGATTGACTATATTATTGTATAACATTAATCTTCCAATTCGGTAATCTGACCGGCACCAACCGTACGACCGCCTTCACGAATAGCGAAACGCAGACCTACGTTACATGCTACCGGATAGATCAGATCCACTTCGATGGTTACATTATCGCCCGGCATTACCATTTCAACGCCTTCCGGCAAGGAGATTTCGCCCGTTACGTCCAGTGTGCGGATATAGAACTGCGGACGGTATTTGTTGTGGAACGGGGTATGACGACCACCTTCTTCTTTCTTCAGGATATATACCTCGGCTTTGAATTTGGAATGAGGTTTAACTTTCCCAGGATGACCAAGCACCATACCGCGTTTGATTTCATTTTTGTCGATACCGCGAAGCAATAATCCTACATTATCGCCGGCCTGACCTTCATCAAGAATCTTACGAAACATTTCCACTCCCGTCACAACAGATTTCTTGTTCTCAGAACCTAAACCGATAATTTCAACTTCTTCACCGGTTCTAATAATACCCGTTTCAATACGACCGGTAGCAACCGTACCGCGACCGGTAATAGAAAACACGTCTTCAACAGGCATAAGGAACGGTTTATCAACATCGCGCGGAGGAAGCGGTATCCATGTATCAACGGCATCCATCAATTCGATTATCTGTTCTTCCCATTTAGGGTCTCCGTTCAGTCCGCCCAATGCAGAACCCTGTATTACAGGAGTATTATCACCGTCGAAATCATAGAACGAAAGCAAGTCGCGCATTTCCATTTCTACCAATTCCAACATTTCAGGATCGTCAACCATATCGCATTTGTTCATAAACACAACCAAACGAGGCACGTTTACCTGACGGGCCAAAAGAATGTGTTCACGAGTCTGGGGCATAGGACCGTCCGTAGCGGCAACTACAATGATCGCTCCGTCCATCTGGGCGGCGCCTGTTACCATGTTCTTTACATAGTCGGCGTGACCCGGACAGTCAACGTGCGCATAATGGCGATTTGCCGTTTCATATTCTACATGTGCGGTATTGATAGTGATACCTCTCTCTTTTTCTTCCGGCGCGTTGTCGATGGAATCAAACGAACGTATTTCGGAAAGACCTTTCTTCGCCAAAACAGTTGTAATAGCAGCTGTCAAAGTAGTTTTACCGTGGTCAACATGACCAATTGTACCGATGTTAACATGCGG
>JAITBC010000142.1 GCA_031283785.1 Tannerella sp.
TTGATTTTTCAACAAATCCATCGTATTGTGCTGCCCGGAGTCAACCAATATGATACACAAGTATTTTTGTTCTTTTCCGGCTTTAGATATCATATCTTCAAAAGTTTGTTCCGACAGAATATCGGGCGACGTTTGTTTTTGACATGCCGTCAACATGCCGACAAACATGCCGCAGATAATTACATATTTAAACAAAAAGCTACTCATCGTTAGTTGTTTTTTGATTTATCCGTTTCATATCAATCCTTTTCCTTTCAGGTATGCCTCCATGTCGTGGAAGAAGGCCAGCATGTGCCGTTTCCATGCTTTATCAGGGAGTTCCCTGTCCGGGACATGCGAATCGGGCAGGGTAACGGGCGCCGAACTTTGTTCGAGAGCCTTTCGTTCAATCGTTATCTCGTCCCCTTCCCCCAGACCATAAGCATAGCCTAACGTACAATGCGTCTTTCGGTCGTTCATAAGGCCGGTAACACCGACGGAGAACAGATCATCCTCCTTTCGGACAGTAACAGACATTACATCCAATTGACATTCGGACATCTTTACGCTGCAATCCCTGAATTTCACTTCAAATCCTTTCGTCTTACTCATAATAATCCCAATTTTTCCAGTTCCTGTTTTAAATCATAATACCGTTGAAGCATCGCTTCATCGTCTTTAAATCTGTTTTCCTTTTGTATCAATTCCGAATTGCGGTCAATATCAACAATCCTGATTGTTATTTTATCAGCGTCTATACGGGAAGCATACCACTTCACGATATGAAATGACATCAATCCCCATATATAGAGGTCGTCTGTTTTACTGAGACCGCCACTCGTGAAAATTACTTCCATCAGCCCCCTGTCTACCCGGGAACGTATCGTTTCTCCATTAAAATCAATTTCAAATCCTAACATGGTGATACAAAACTTAAAGTGCACATATATTATATGGCCAATACCCTTGCGACTCACATGTTACACGACAATTATTACATTGAGAACTTCCATTGTAAAAATAAGTATTAGAGCCACCTTTATCCATACATCTGCTGTACATTTTAGAACAGTATCTTTCACCTGACTGTTCCGTATCCCCGGTCAAAAGCAGGCAGCCGGCAACAGCTATAAGACAATATCCGGCGGCGGAAGCCATTACTTCCAGCCCTGCAAGTACTGATGCTCCAATATCGCTGGCCGAAACACACACACCTGCCCATAAAGCAGCCCAATAACCGTCACTTTCGCTTCCGGAGCGCAAACGAATATACTGTGGTTGCTTCAAGTCGACCGGCATAAGACCTTCTTTCAGCAATGAATCCATTTCTTTTGTAATGTAAAACAGGGCAACCGTCATTTTCAACAGATTCCGTTGCTGAATTTCAGGCACTGTGGCCTGTATTTCTTTTATTATTTCCTTGAGATGCTGCATAAATTCATCTGCAGAACTGCTTTTGGACTGCGCTTCCCGGATTTTTTCCAGAAAAGTAATCTGGACAGGCGTAAAACGATAGCCTCTCTGTAATGTTCGGTCAAGATCTTCGACCGAAATAGATTTGACACGCGTTTGTTGCGGCAGATACTTGACTATGGCAGTCTTTATTTTTGCCAGGTCGCCGAAGTCATCACCATTTTTATTCATTTGTGTAACGACAAAGCGCAGATTGTCTCCCAATTGTTTGCCGAATTCTTCGGCTTCCCGTCCAGCCGGAATGTCGGATAATCCGGTTTCATCATAAGAATCGGTCGAACATCCCAACAGCAAAATGCTGATCCATACAAATATGGAATAGTTAAAAATTTTCTTCATTGTATTTTATATTTTATAAACTGTTTGTAATAGCTTAAATTCACACATGATTTTTTTGCTCTGACCGCTTCCGTCCGTGTCTTTCCTTCAAAGCAGAAAGGAAAAGAACACTTCTCCCGGACGTCGTTACGGAGGCAGGAGGGTTTCGGGAGTTGTTTGCTCCGAAACCGTGTCCTGCCCGGATTGTGTTGTTAAAGGTTCGACGTGAGTCCCGTCCTGCGTTGCGGGATTGCTATTCCCCCGTTCAATCAGTTGCCGCATTTCTTCCTGAATGGCGGCTTTGATTACTCCTGCTGATGTTTTATTAAATAAATTATTAATACCACCATCAATATACCAGCTCAACGTTCCGTAATATTCATTCAGGTCGGGTCTCAAAGGATGTGGGATATAACAGCTCAATCCGCAATAGGCATTTATTTCATACCCGGAAAGAAATTCCGGCGTTGCATTTTTATGCAACACCGCGCGGTTTAACTGAGCGATAAATGCGCTTTTATCAGCATCAGGGAAAGCCTTTTCAATGAAATCGGCCAGATCAAACGTATATTGCTCATCGTAAACATCCAGCCGTTGAACGGACGTTCTTTCAAATGAGACGTCCGGCTCATTTTCCGATACTATTTTATTCATTTCTCCGGCTAAACGGCTTAGTTCTCTCGTGTCGATCACAGAAACCGTTGCGGAACGGTAAGCGCCTTGAAGGGAATTATAATAATCGAAATAACGCTGTGCCGCTTGCGGTAAATCAACTTGCGGCTTGCTCAGCTCCGGAATGATTTCGTCGTATGGGAATCCCTCGTAAATCGTTTCCGTAGAGGAGGCTAAGATATAGTCGGTCTTGTCTTTCAATTCATAAGCCACTTCGACCGACCCCATCAAACAGGCGTCAAAAAGAATAAAATCGAACTTGACGGGCAAACTTTCCGCCAGATCAACAATATTCATTTCCCTGCCCGAATCTTTCCCGAAGGATCGCAATGTCGTCCCGGCAGGCATCCACGACGTTCCGTGCGACCAGAGTATCAGTCCGTATTTTTCGGCCGGGTACAAAGCGATTATTTCGTTAATGACTTTATGTAGCGTCTCAACATCTGCGGAGTTGAGTTCATCATACGTTTTTATCCGCTCGCTTTTGTTTTTCCCGATTTCCAGCAAATAAGGTGCTTCGTCCGGGACGTCTACAAAAACAACCAAGTGAACGCCGGTTTCGGAAAATCCCTGTTTCATTTCTTCAATGTCGGCAAGAGCATCCATAGATAAATCATTGTCGGCTGCCATATAGACGATGAGAGTACGGCTAACTGAAAGATCATGCATTCCATCTTCGTCGTTACAGGAGATAAAAACGCTTAATACAAATAACCCGATAATACTGTTTAAATTTTTCATCTATGTAAAATTAAAAAATGTGTATGTACTGTCGCATAAATTATCTTTACATTTTGATATTGTTTATAATTCATCTTATTGTATTAATATTATATAATTTCTTCAAAGAAACTCAGAGACTTGGCCTCATCATACCAGAGGCCAAGTTCTGAGTTTTTACCCACAATATTCAATTCTCAAAGAAGAGAAGCAAAAAAATACCCGTAAACGAGCATTATCAGGCTTATCAACAATGCGATGTAAAATAAAGCCTTACCGAGTTTCAATTCATAGATAATGGCCGTAATCAACAGCAAAATGCGTGAAGCTGTAATGATGCTCAGCCCTCCGGCGTTGAATCCGCCGCTGCATAATTGAAGTACAAGAAGAAAAATCGCAACTGCTCCGCAAGATGCAATCCACACATATTTCATTATTTTACTTTCCATAATTCAACATTGTTTTGCATAAACATCGACAGAACCATCATCTTGTGTTTCTAATCGCAATTCAAGACAGGGATAATTCCATTCATCCTTGTATTTGTTATACAGTTTAGTCGCGTCAAAAACATTAGATACATTGCCTAAATACGTCCATCCCTGTGCAGTAGTTTCCGGATTTACACCTTTTAACCTGATGATATGTTTTAAGTCTCCAGCACCTTTCACGGAATGTGTCGCGTTAATTGTAGATACAATATCTTCGCATACAGCTATACATATGGAATATTCACTTTTTGCATCTTCAATGATTTGAAATATTGAATTCAAAACTATTTGCAGGTCTGTAGATTGAATTGAATTAATAGTTTC
>JAITBC010000227.1 GCA_031283785.1 Tannerella sp.
CATCTATATCCCGGATTCTCGACCAGTCTGGGATTATTGGCCGTCCGGCTTAACGTTATGGGCAAATAATAGTTTTCCTCCCTGAACAGGGGAACGTTTACGGCTCCGTCAATTTCTGCTATCACAATAAGTTTGTATTTCAATTCTCCCGCCTTGTAACTGTTGTAGTCCAATACATAACGGAGGCCGGAAAATTCACGTGATAAATCGTCAACTGCAGTTCTCCATCTTCTTACGTCCCAATACCGGTGTCCTTCAAAAGCAAGTTCCACTTTTCTTTCTTGACGGATCTTTTCCCTGTTTATTGAAGTCAGAAGAGATATGCCGGCGCGTTCACGTACTTTATTTATTGCCATCAGGGCATTGTCGGTATTTCCCGTTTCAAACGCCGCTTCTGCCATATTCAGATACACTTCCGCAAGGCGGAATATCAGCCAGTCCTGTGCGGATGTCGACCATGCGCTGTTTGTCCCAGCCATATTATCATGGCTTTCATCCAAATATTTTAATACTCCGAAACATGTCCCATCGACGTCCTGGTCGCCCGCAGCAAGAATACCATCGTAAGAATCTGTGGTTTGTATCGTTCCATCGGGCAACAATATACCTTTGTAATATTCTACTTTACCGCCCTTCCACGGAGTATTCTGCGTATAGAATGTGGCGAAAAAACGCGGGTCTTTGTCTTTCCACAGTTCTTCGGTGGTCCATAAGCCCTGTTGAATGGCCTCTCTGTCCAGTTTTCCGGATCGTCCGTCGGCATATTCAAATTCTTCAACTAATTCCAGATAAGCGCCGTCCAGATTTCCCCTGTTCCAACCCTGCGGTCTCGGGCACTGAAAGAAATCGACGCACCAGCCGTTACCTCCGGCGTCGCCATTAATATTATCATGTCTTTTGGCGAAGATAACTTCAGAATTATTTTTGACTAAAAACAAATTCCTGAAGTTCGTCGCTTTGTCTTCGTCGACGTTATACAACTGATGTTTACCGCCGGTTATTATTTTTTCGCCGGCATCATAAGCTATTTGATAATAATAATCGGCTTTTTCGGCCGGTATTCCTACTACGCCGTCCAACTGAACTTTACCGAACCGGGCAATACTGCCTGCATATAATGCCGCCCTGCATTTCAACGCCAGCGCCGCGTATCTGCTCGGTCTGCCTAAGTTGGAGTTGTCAATCGTTTCGGGAAGATCATTCACAATATCTTCTATCTCGCTAATAACAAAATCATACAGGACTTCCTCCCTGTCTCTTGCCGGATATAATTCATCTTCAGGTTCTTCTATCGATTGAGCAACGGTAATTAACGGCACCCCGCCATATCGTTTCACCATGGCAAAATAGGAGAAAGCCCTTAAAAAACGGGCTTCGGCCGTCCGTACCTTATTGAGGTCATCACTCAACGGACTTTTGGGAAGTTCTTCAATAAACACATTAATCCGGCGAATAGGTTCATACCCCCACCATTCGAGCAATCCACCCTGAATTTTCAGGTTCCCGAACTTATAATTATACCATCTCAGGGCGTCACCCCAATCCCTCCACTGGGACATACATTCATCGCTTACATGGTTTATCGCAAAAACGGGGAAAAACACATCGCCATCCCAACCGTCGCCATAACTTTCATTGGCAAAATAGGCCATCTGATAATATAAATTAGACAAATACGACTCAACCAAAGCTTCGTCATTCCACACATCGTTATCGGATATAAGATCCAATGGTTTTTTATCAAGATAATCAAAGCAAGAGCTGAACATCAGACTTGAAACTAAAACTGCAACTATTTTTTTCATGCTTACGTAAATTTAAAGATTAGAAAGATACATTGATTCCAATACTCAGGGTTCTCTGCTGAGGATAATAATATCCTGCATTCCCAAACGGCGCTTCAGGGTCGATATGATATTTCTTCAGCCTGTCAAAAGTCAATAAATTAGTTCCCGACAAACAAATTCTCACCTGTTCCATGTAGACTCTATTTAACAATGCTTTTGGTATATTATATCCTAACGAAGCATTTTTAAGCCGCAGATAACCGGCTTCCTTATAGCGATAATCGGATGCTTCCCCGTTCAATCCCGAGCCTCCCATCCTTGGAATCAGGGCATCCGTATTATTCTGCTCTTCCGTCCATCTTAAGTTATACACTTCTTCGGAATATACCCTGATCGACCTTAAAAGCCATACATCGGTATAATAAGCAAAAGCGCCTTGAAATAACGCCGTCAAATCAAAATTCCTGTACTTTGCATTGACATTGAACCCCATTGTCCAATGAGGAAACCTCGCTCCTAATCCGACCTGATCCCGCCAATCCAGCCGGTCGTCGCCATTAGTATTTATATAACGTACGTCTCCGGGACGCAGCGTTGTGTTATTATTATTATCCTGCTGAAAAGTAAGCGCATCAATTTCCGCCTGACTCCCAAACAATTTATCCGACTTGTAACCGAATAAGCGGTCTGTCCAGTTCCCCGAAACTTTCCGGATACGAATATCGTCCGGATCGGTATATTCAGGCTCCTCATAATGAAGCCACTTATCCCTCGACCATGCGACATTTCCTGAAATATCAAATATAAAATCATTTACATTGAAAGATGTACCGATCATTAACTCGAAACCACGGTTATTCATGCTGTTAATATTTTCCTGCGGCAATGACGCTCCAAATGTCGACGGCAACGTAGATTGTTTGGTGCCGGGTATTCCGGTTCTTTTACGATAAAAAACATCTGCTTCACCATACAATTTCCTGTTCAGAAATGAGAAATCAATACCTGTACCGATAATCTCAATTTCTTCCCATGACAGGTTAGGGTTAGGTATTACCGAAGGATAAATTGCTTTCATCGGATTGTCGCCGATCAGATATCCGGCATTGCTACGGAGAAGATACCCGGATAAATATTGGAAGTTTACAACATTGTCATTACCTGATTGTCCGTAACTCATTCTCAGTTTGAGGTTATCCAGATAATTTGCATTTTTCATAAAAGCCTCTTCGCTTATTCTCCAGGCAGCCAAGATGCTTGGAAAATAGCCCCATTTTTTTGCAGGTGAAAATTTTGCCGAAGCATCCGCTCTCAAAGTTGCCTCCAGCATATATTTGTCTTTATAAGAATAATTAACGCGACCGACATAACTCATTCTTCCGTTTTCCGATGCACTACCGTTATTTTTCGCCGTACTGTTGTCTCCTGCATATAACTGTTCGACGGCAGGCGATAGAAAATTATCACGGCTTGCCGAGAACCAGTCTTCTTTGAAATCAATCCCTTCAAATAACACAAACGCCGAAACATGATGCACGTCGAAAAATCCTTGTCGTAATTCAGCGAAGCCTGTGTAGTAATCGATCTGTTTCTGTCACTATTAACGCTCAGTTGCGCAGTATTCCCTAATGATCCGGCTAAAGTATACGTATCGCTTGCAATATCATACCTATAATATCTGACCGGTTTAGAAAAAGTAGATGTTTTGTTATAGTTGACGATAGCATTAACAAGCAATTTTGCCGACAAACCGCTTATTCCCGGAACCTTATAAATCAGCGTTCCCGTTCCCTTAAAATTCTGGTTATCCCATTTGTTGTGTCCCTTCAATTTATAGTTAGACGTAACATGCGCGCCTCCGGTTCCGCCACCGTCGGCATAAGAAACTTTCGTCGCGTCAGGTAAAGTTGCAGGATAAATGGGCAATGTGTTCCAATAATCTTGCCATACATTATCGCCGCCTGCACTTTGCGGCCTGCTGGAGAATATTTTATCTTCAACAATTGCAGCCAAATCCAGTTGAAAGCTCAGATTCTTGCTGATAGAAGCATCAATATTCGATTGCAGGTTATACCGATTATAGTACCCTCCATTATTTTTCCACATGGATTGTTGATTCAAGTAACCTATAAATCCATAGTACTTTATCGCTTCGCTACCGCCCCGTACCGAAATATTATATTGTTGCTGAGGCGCCCAGTCGCGGGTCAGTTCCTTATGCCAGTTTGTATTGGGATATTGAGGGTCGGAGCCATCGTAATACTTGCGTATTTGTTCTTCGGTAAACGGAGCCTGTTCTTTGGGCCGTCCCGACTGAATCCATTTTTCACGTTCCAGTTCGGCATATTGGCCGGCGCTTGTGGGTTCAGGCATGCTTGTAACACCCTGCAAAGTAAGATTAGAACTAAAGGTGATAACAGGCTTTTGTTGCATACCTCGCTTAGTTGTCACCAATATCACGCCATTTCCTGCGCGCGAACCGTATATAGAGGCGGATCCGTCTTTAAGAATTGAAACGCTCTCAATCATATTGGGATCTATGGTGTGAAACGCGGCTTCCACGCCGTCGACAATAATCAGAGGACTTGAAAAACCCCGAATGTTCAGACTGGCACCGTCTGATCCCGGTTGTCCGCTACTCTGAATGACGGTAAGCCCCGGCAAACGTCCGGCTAAAGCATTCGTTGTATTAGCCACCGGCGCAACCGTCAGATCCTTGGAATTTATTGACGAAACGGCGCCCGTCAAATTGATTTTTTTCTGTATACCGTAACCTACGACAACAACTTCTTCCAATTTCAAAAAATCTTCCACCAGTGTTATTGTAAAATCACGCTGGTTTTTAACCGGAATCTCCTGCGGTATATATCCGACGTAGGATATTTGCAAAACGGCGTCTTCTCCGACATTCAGCGAGAACCGTCCGTCAATATCCGTCGTTATCCCGTTTGTCGTTCCTTTTTCTATAACATTCGCACCGATAATCGTCTCTCCATAATGATCAAGGACAATCCCGGTGACGGTTATTTTTTGTTGAAACGTTTCATGAATAATCATGTTATTTCCCGGACTTTTTTTATTCGGATTAATCAGAATAAGGTTATTTTCCGTAATTTCATAGGTTACATCTTCATGTTCAAAAATGCGGTTCAGTATAGACTCTACAGTTTGAGCTTTCACTCGGACAGAGACTTTTTTGTCCAGATTTATTTTTTCACTCTGATATATGAATCTGAACTCCGACATTTTTTCTATCCGGAAAAGTATCTCTTTAATGGATTTGTTACGCACATCCAGCGACAGTGTTGTATTCTGAGAATATATTGTCGCCGAAACATTAAAGGAAAATAACATCACTATAAAAGCGGTTAATCTCATTTTATATATAATCCTTTTTAAAGCCGGAAAATTTTCCGGCGTTGAAATATAAAAAAATTTCATACATTTGTAATTTGATTGTTAGTGAATATAGTCTTTGTTAATGCTAAAAAATTAATGATCAACATCCGGCGGGATTTGGTGCAACATTTCCCGCCTTTTTTTTGTGCTTTTTCATGACAGATTTATTCCATAGGCATCTTTATTTAGAGGTTATACATATATTCTTTCCTTTCACTTCATAGTTGATTTTACTTAAACGCGACAGCGCTTCCATCACATCCACAATCGTTTCCTCCTGTATGACGCCGTTATAATGGATACTTTCGCCTAATTCCGCTTGAACGGCTATTTTCACGTTATACCACCTCTCCAAATGTTTGCAGACATCCGGCAGGGACATGTCATACATATACAGTTTGTTTTCGAGCCACCCATACGTATGCGATAAAATCCCTTCTACCCGTTCCAGTTTATTCGTCTCCTTATCAAAAGTCACCATATCCCCAGTCTTCAACATCATTTTTCCATTTTCGTATGTCAACTCCACTCTTCCTTCCACCAGGGATGTCTGTACGATCTGATCTTCCGGATATGCCTGCAAATTAAACGAAGTCCCTAAAACTTTCACTTCCGGCCCTCCTTTAATTTTGACGACAAACGGCGCATTACTTTTCGCAATGTTAAAGAAACCCTCTCCTTGAAAACTAACCTCCCGGATATTTTTCTTCTTATCGAACGAATACGTAATATCCGACCCCGAGTTTAATTTAACGACAGACCCATCCGGCAACCCAATCTCCGAACGGTTTCCATAATCGGCACTCATATGAAGCCGTACTTCCGACCTTTTTTCAAATATTCCCGTTAAAGAAAGCGCGAGCGCCACAAGTACGGAAGCGGCAACACACGATACCATATAATACATGTTACGCAAACGTCCGTCAATACGATTTTTTTTCCTGTTTATCCCGTTAACTTTCTCCCATGCCGTTTCGGGATCAAACACAGATGTTTCGATGTAATATTTAGATTCATTCCAGATCCTTTTATACCGGCAAAAGATTTTCCTGTTGGATTCGCTTTCATCCAACCATTCTATCAACGCCCGGTCCGTCGGCTCCATTTCTTCACTCAGTAAATAATGGATGATACGACGTCCTGTATCTGTATTTTCTTCCATTGATTTTTCCTTTACCGATATGACACTGCAAACGGAAAAAAGTCCTATCCGTATCTCAAAAAAATTATATGCCTTTTATTTCAAGGCATTTTCTTAACCGCTGCAAAGACATCCAGATCTGATTCTTAATCGTCTTTACCGATATGGATAATTTTTCTGCAATCTCCTTTTGCTTAAAACCTTTTATACGGTGAAGTATCAAGACTTCACGACTACGTTCCGGAAGGCGTTCGATACAATCATAAAGTGCAATCCTGAATTCATCGGTCTCCAATTGGTTTTCTTCATAATACGGTTCCGTCTTATCCCGGCCTTCAAGCATAAGCCGGTAGTTTTTGGCCGACCTGATATGATTTAAAGCTATATTTTTTGCCGTTTTAAAAAGATAGCCGGAAACATTCTCTACAATCTCAATCCTTTTCCTACTGTTCCACAGGTTCAGAAACAGTTCCTGCACGACGTCCTCCGCATCTTCCCTATTCTCCAACAGCGTATATACATACTGACACAGACGGCTATAATAGCGCATAAACAGCTTATTATAACTTACATAATCATCTTCTTTAACCCCGCTTATTAACTTCTCGTCCGTAGTATTTATATCATTCATACATCGCTGTCGATTAAAATAAAAGGTAATATTCAGGTGGCTGTTTCTTTTTCCAGAAAGCCTCCATGTGTCTCGTCACAGCATCAAAAATGTTTATCCATGAAGTCCATAAACCGTTCCCAGTCATAATCCGTGACATCATGTTTCCCTGCGCGGATATGATAACCGATATCCGTCAGAACAGGCTGGTGCAACTCAGGCATCCGGTCGGATTCGATGGCAGACATTCCATATAACTTATATACCGGACCGGCATGATAAGCCGATAAGAACTCACCCTTAGGATCAGCCCATAAATCCTCCGAAGCGCTTGCTATATACACTTTGCGGGGTGCTATCAAAGCGATCAGTTGGTGCTGGTCGAACGGCAGGCCGGCTTCATTATTCCGGTATCGGTTAAACGCCGGACAAAACCAGTACGGTTTGATTGACGAAACATTCGCAACACGTTCTCCAAATTCGCGTTTGGACAATGCTGCGCCTCCACTGCCCGAATCATTTGAAATAACAATACCGAAACGCGTATCCTGCACGCCGGCCCATAATGCCGCCTTACCCTGCCTGGAATGTCCCATGATTGCTATCTTACCCGCATTGATACGCTCTTCCGTTTCCAAGTAATCCACAATCCGGCTCGATCCCCAGGCCCATGCGCCGATCGCCTGCCACTCATCCGGCGCTTTCGATTCTGCGTCATAACCGGAAAACAAAGAAACGATACTGTGCTCCTTCATCCCGTCCACATCCGGGAAAATGTCATGATAACACATAGTCGCCACAGCATATCCCCTGTCTATAATCCTGTCGTAACACCAGCGGCTCGTCTGATTACCCCGTTCCCGGTGCGTATGGCCGACATCTCTGATAAAGTTAAACGACGGAGGATAATAAATCGTCGTATCAGTCGTCGTACTGTGATTTCCATTATAATTATAACTCACAAAAACAGGAACTTTTTTCTCCGGCTTATTGGGAATATACAATAACAGGATCGCCTCAATTTCCTTACCTTCTGCATTGGAAAAGATAAACTTAACCTGTTTACAGGTCGCCTTACCTCCCATGTCGTCAGGATTTTCCGTCAGTTTCTCATATCTGACACGAATCTTTTCACCAGGCGTTCGGCCATACATCTCCGAAGCAAACATCTCCATCAATTCCGGCCTTCCCAGTTTCTCCCATTCTTCTTTCGTTTCCACTTTTTGGCCGTTATTAAGACGTAACACGTCGGGAAGAACATATCGAGGCGTTTTTGATTCATCATAGTTTATGTCACTCTGCGCGGAAGTATAAACCGCAACAAAGCACAAAATCAATACAACATGCTTTTTCATAGACGATTATCAATTATATTTAAATGTTATACATAACAATTATGTTTTCATACGTATGCGTAAATACCGGTTAGGGGAAAAAAAAGACTGCCTCAAAAGCTATAAACCATTTTTGCGAGGAAGATACTTTGAACTATCGGATAAGCTTTATAGATCACTTTATTCCATTCGCAATAATGACAAAACAACTTTTTGAGACAACCTTTTAACAGCTTTTCTGCTAAAGCAAAGCTACTCAAACTTCTTATTAAGGAATATATGAGTAAGAAAACCTATGATAACGATAAGTAATCCGCCTCCCAGAATCCAATTATTCCGCATATCCGTAAATGCGGGAACAGCCAATATTCCTACTCCAATAAGAAGAAGAATAACTCCTAAATTCTTCAATAATGTATCCATTGTATTAATTTTTTAATGTGTTCTTTTGTTTTCTGCCACAAATAAACTAATAATATACCGATTTGAAAAATTTTTTACGGAAAAAATGATCGTTAAATTCATTTTTCCTTCTATTTTTGCATATATTTTTAATAGAATATTATGTTACATACCTTGTATAAAGTATACTTCCGGCTTGTAGTAATGCCGGTTTTTGCCATCATAACCATCCTGACGGCTATCATTGTAGCGGCAGGATGTATTTTAGGCGGCGAAAAATTCTTTTCCTACTATCCTGGAATGTTATGGGCCCGCATAGCCTGTATACTTACGCTATGCCCCGTAAAGATAAAAGGACGGGAAAATATAAAAAAGGGACAATCATATGTATTTGTCTCGAATCATCAGGGCGCTTACGATATTTTCCTCATCTACGGGTATCTTGGCGCACCGATAAAATGGATGATGAAAAAAGGACTTGCCAAAATTCCGTTTGTTGGCTTTGCATGCCGTATGGCAGGTTTTACTTTTGTCGACAACTCATCAGCCCGGTCCGCACAGAAAAGCGTACGGGACGCCGAACGCAATCTTAAACGCGGCCATTCGCTGATTGTCTTCCCTGAAGGATCGCGATCCCCGAACGGACGCCTGGGACGCTTTAAAAGAGGCGCTTACCAGATAGCCGTCGACCGGCAGCTGCCCGTCATACCCATAACGCTCAACGGCCCATACAAAGTAATGTCGATCGGCTCGTGGGACGTACGTCCTCATCGAATGGAAATGATCATACATCCGCCCGTTATGCCTCACAAAAAAGAACTTGATGACAAAGAAAAGCTACAGAAACTGGTTGATACAACACAAAAAACTATTTTTTCGGCATTATGGGAAGAATTTAAATAAACGCGTTGTTTTTTTTTCAAAAAAAACTTGCAGATTAAAAATAAATCCGTTCCTTTGTCGGATATTAGTTATTTTTTTAATCTTTATTTTATGAATATTTACGTAGGAAACCTGAATTACCGTATTCAGGAAGATGATTTGAAATCAGTGATGGAACGTTATGGAATCGTTGATTCCGTCAAAGTAATCAAAGACCGTGATACAGGTCGTTCAAAAGGCTTTGCTTTCGTTGAGATGCAAAACGACAATGAAGCAAAAAAAGCTATCGAAGAATTGAATGAAAAAGAGCTTGATGGACGCCAAATGGTCGTTAAAGAAGCTATACCTAAAAAGTAAACAGTTTTTTTTATTCAATAAATTAAAAACTTCTACCTATCTTTGGGCGGAAGTTTTTTATATATATACACTCATATGAAAGGTGTTTTTGCAAATCGTTCCGTACTGTTTCAGGCCGGCATCCTGTCCTACCTGTTCCTGACCGGATTAGTAGCCGGCGCTATCGTCGGAGAGGTCATCAACGGCCTGTTTGCCGCCATGCCGGACAGCCCGTTTGCAGGCGTAATCCACCGATCGTTCTACCGTATTCATCTATCACAGCTTTTATCTTCTATATTTTCATTTTTACTGCCGGCTATTCTTACCGCCTATCTTTGCGACATCAGGCCGAAAAATTTCCTGCATATACATATAATAGATGTACGCGCATTCATATTTATATTTCCGATGGTTATTCTTCTGTTGCCGGCCGTCGAACTGACGTCGTATTTAAATTCAAGAATACAGTTACCGGAATTTATGTCGCCCATAGAAAATCTGATGCGCGAAACCGAAGACAGGTTAACCCAAATAATAAATTCTTTATTATCGGAGAAAGGCGTTATCCCGCTTACAGTCAACATAGTCGTCATTGCCGTAATAGCCGGGATAACGGAAGAATTTATGTTCAGGGGCGCAATCTTATCGATTGTCCGGAAAAGAATAAAAAATACACATGCCGCCATCTGGCTTGTTGCAGCTCTTTTCAGCGCTATCCATTTTCAATTCTACGGATTCATCCCGCGCCTGCTGTTAGGCACATTCTTCGGATACCTGCTATGTTGGAGTAAAAGTATATGGGCGCCGGTATTCGCTCATTTTCTCCACAATGCAATCACAGTAGCGGCACACTATACGGGATTGCCGACAGATTTCCCGGATGAAGCAACGCCAGCCGGCAAAAATATAAATAACGAAGATTGGATTATCGCCATTATCATTACGGCAACGGGATTATTTTTGTTCGTTTTATGCGCAAAATCAATGAAAAAATACTGTCTGCAGAACAAAAATACTCAGTACGAAGGTAACAGGAATGATAATATGCAGGACAAAAATCTCAAAGCATCTTCTTACGAAGCTCAAAATCGCGACCCAGATATTTCTCGCGAACAATCTCGTTAGCGGCGAGTTCTTCCGCCGTCCCCTGGAACAACACTTTCCCTTCGAACAACAAATAAGCGCGATCCGTTATGCTTAAAGTCTCGTAAACATTATGATCGGTAATCAGTATCCCGATATTCTTATGTTTGAGGCGTCTTACGATCGTCTGTATGTCCTGCACGGCAATAGGATCTACTCCGGCAAAAGGCTCGTCGAGCATGATAAACTTAGGGTCGATGGCCAAACATCTTGCGATCTCGGCACGACGGCGCTCTCCTCCGGACAGACGGTCGCCGAGGTTCTTACGTACTTTCTGCAGGCCAAATTCTTCTATCAGACTTTCCATAACTTCCTTCTGACGGTTCACGGGGGTATCCGTCATCTCAAGCACAGCACGGAGATTATCTTCCACCGTCATTTTACGAAAAACGGAGGCCTCCTGTGCCAGATAGCCAATCCCCTGACGGGCACGTTTATATACGGGATAATCCGTAATTTCAAGATCATCCAGGAGAATCCTGCCGTTATTAGGCGTCACAAGGCCGACAATCATATAAAAAGTCGTCGTCTTACCTGCGCCGTTCGGTCCAAGCAACCCGACAATCTCACCCTGTTTTACATTGACCGACACATGATTCACTACCGTACGGTTACGATATTTCTTAACCAGATCTTCCGTCCGCAAAACCATCTGTTTCTCTTCCATATTTTCACTTTATATATGGGGGACAAATTTACAGCATGTCGAACATAATACAAAATAAATCCTCAGTTTTTTGTTATCAAAACTTATCATTACCAAAACTAAGTTTATATAATATAAAAAGATATGTATTTTTCTTTTTTCTCTTTGCCGATTTAAAATAAACCACTACTTTTATGGGCTGAATTATAACCCTATAAAATGAACAATAAATATTACAACAACATGAAGAACAAAAAGTTACGCATGGGAATAGTTGGAGGAGGCCTGGATGGTTTCATCGGATCAGTCCATATACGCGCCGCCCTGATGGAAAGCAAAATAGAACTGGTTTGCGGATGTTTTAGCATTAATCCGGAAATATCATTAAAATCCGGGCGTCATTATTTTGTGCCTGACAGCCGTATCTATGAAACTTATTATGAGATGTTTGAGAAAGAAGCTTTGTTGCCGGAGGACGAACGCATGCAATTCGTGGTGGTAGTAACTCCCAACTATGTGCATTACGAACCTGCGGCTATGGCGTTAGATCACGGTTATGACGTGGTAATTGACAAACCGATAACTTTTTCGTTAGAAGAAGCCAAGTCGTTGCGGGAAAAAGTAGAAAAAAGCGGACGTATTCTTGCATTGACGCATGTTTACACCGGATACCCGGCCGTTAAAGAAGCGAAAGCACGAATAGCACGCGGCGACATAGGAACTCTCCGCCGTGTATATGTGGAATATTCGCAAGGCTGGTTATCGCAACGCATCGAACTGTTGGGCGGCAACAATGCCGGCTGGCGTACCGATCCCAAGCTTTCGGGTAAAGGCGGATGTGTGGGCGACATCGGTACGCACGCATGGCACTTATGCGAATATGTAACCGGCCTGAAAGTTACGGAGTTATGCGCCGAGCTGAAAGCTTTTGCTCCCGGAAGGCCGATTGACGACGACGCTGCCGCTTTCCTGCATTTTGACAACGGCATCACCACCGGCATACTGCAGTCCACACAGATAGCCACAGGAGAAGAAAACAACCTCCGTATACGTATCTATGGAGACAAAGGTGGACTTGAATGGCATCAGATGGAACCAAACACGTTATATGCCAAATGGCTGAACAGACCTGCGGAAGAAATACGGATCGGCAATGGATACGACTATCTGAGTGACCTTGCAAAATGGAATATACGCGTTCCGGGAGGTCACCCCGAAGGCTTTATCGAAGCATTTGCCAATATATACCGGAATTTTACATTGACCGTACAAGCACGTGCTGCGGGAGAATCGCCGTCGGAAAAATGTCTTGATTTTCCGAATGTTTATGATGGAGTGCGAGGACTGCAATTCATTGAAACGATGATTGCATCCGGCTACAATAATGACAAAAAATGGGTGAAATGGGTAGAATAAGAAAACACGAGAATAAGAAAAAAGGAAAGAAAAAATGGATTTTTACAGCCGGGATAATTACCGGTTTTGCCCTGTTCGTTTCAGCCTATCAGGTCTCTGTGTATTATTCGAGCGACAGATCCTGTGCAATTTGTCATGTACATCCGCATGCGACGGATAGCTGGAAACAATCGGTACACGTTAATAACAACAGCGGTGTCACCACACACTGTGTCGATTGCCATTTGCCGCCCAAGCATCAGACTTGGAATCACTATTCCGCAAAAATCAGGTTAGGCGTTAAAGACGTATGGGGATACCTGACGAAAGACAGCGCCGATTTCAACTGGGATATGAAATCGGAATTGGAGCATGCCGTCCGGTACATACCCAACGAATCCTGCAAAGAATGTCATACGAACCTTTTCCCCTCCGGTATAACCGACGACGGTATAATCGCGCATTTATATTATGAGGAAAACGAAAAGAAACTTGACTTACAATGCATAAGTTGCCATTTGGATGCGGGACATCATAATCCTAACTACACACACGGGAAACTGACCGGGATACCGGACGCAGGAAGCAGTACGGCGGCATCCGGGCCGGTATTCGGTTCGGCAGCTGTCGTTACTTCTTTTACAAATTATACCGAACAAATACCGGGTACCTCCGTATCGTTTAACATGATTGCCATAGAAGGAGGCTCGTTCAGGATGGGAAGTAATGAAAAAGAAACATTCCACAAGGATGATGAATGGCCTGTACGCAACGTAACCATAAGCCCGTTTTTCATGGCGGAAGTAGAAGTTACATGGGAACAGTACTGGGCATTCTACGCACATACGACGAGCGAAGGGCGCATCCCTCCCGAAACGGTATATGCCAATAACAGCCGCCCGGATGTTGACGCCGTAACAGGGCCTACTCCTCCTTTCGGGCCTCCCGATCAAGGATGGGGAGGCGGGTCACGCCCGGCTATTACAATGACACATTATGCGGCGGAAACGTTTTGCCAGTGGCTGTCGCTCAAGACCGGAAAGAAATACCGCCTGCCGACCGAAGCGGAATGGGAATACGCGGCGCGCGGGGGAACGGGAACACCTTATTTCTTCGAAGGAAAGCCGAACGATTATTCCGACAAGGGTTTTATGCGTAAATTTTTCAATGCAAAAACGGACGTCATAAGCGATTACGTCATCTATGGCAAAAACAGTAACAATCGTTCGCAGGAACCCGGAAAAGTAGAACCCAACCCGTTCGGACTTAAAAATATGCTCGGTAACGTGATGGAGTATTGCGCCGATAGATATGCGGCAGACGCATATGGTAAGACGGATGAAAATGCAATCGACCCGATCGTAACCGAAGGGGAAGAATGGGTTGTACGCGGAGGATTATACAACTCCGACGCCGCCGACCTGCGCTGCGCAGCACGTTCGCATACATATCACGACGAATGGCTCAAGACCGATCCGCAACAGCCGAAGAGTATCTGGTGGTACTCCGATATCCGCGGCATCGGATTCCGCATTGTCTGCGAACCGGATGCATCTATATTGAAATGAGAATATTAACATATATATTAAACTTAAAAAAAAGTAAACATCATGAAGAAGAACAGTATTGACAGAAGAACATTTTTAAAAAGTTCCGCCCTTGCCGGTGCAGCAGGAATGATCGGAACCGGGAGCGGAAGCGTATTAACGTCATGTTCCGAGGGAAGTGACAAAATCGTTTACACGCCATTGAAAGAACCGGGGGCTTATTATGTTCCCGAACTGCCTGACCGGGCAAAAGACGGTAAAGAATTGAAAGCCGGTGTTATCGGTTGCGGTGGACGCGGTTCAGGTGCTGCATTCAATTGGCTTGCGGCGGCTAATGGACTGACGATAACGGCTTTAGCAGACACATTCAAAGAGCGCGTGGATGATCTGGCCGGAAAATTGAAAAAGGAGAAAAACATCGACATCCCCGAAAACATGCGCTTTGTAGGGTTTGACGCCTACAAACAGGTAATAGATAGCGGTGTGGATGTGGTACTCGTGGCAACTCCGCCAAATTTCCGCCCTATCCATTTCCAGTATGCAACGGAAAAAGGGAAACATTCTTTCCTTGAGAAACCCATTTGCGTAGATCCTGTAGGTTATAGATCTATATTAGCTACCGCCAAACAGGCGCAGGCTAAAAATTTATGCGTCATCACCGGTACCCAGCGCCATCACCAGCGTAATTATGTGGAAGCATACAAAAAAGTGATGGAAGGCTTTATCGGGGAAATTACGGGAGGCGCCGTATATTGGAATGGCGGTAAGTTATGGCATCGTGACCGCCAGGCGGGATGGACCGACTGCGAATGGATGATTAAAGACTGGGTTAACTGGACGTGGTTATCAGGCGATCATATCGTCGAACAACATGTTCATAACCTGGACGTATTCACTTGGTTTTCAGGCCTTAAACCGATCAAAGCCGTAGGCTTCGGATCGCGTCTGCGTCGCGTTACGGGCAACCAGTACGACAATTTCAGCGTTGATTTCACCATGGAAAACGGCATCCACCTTCATAGCATGTGCCGCCAGATAGACGGATGTGTAAATAACGTCAGTGAATTTATACAGGGAGCAAAAGGGACTCTTCATATTAGCGCCGGTAATAACGCGATCATCAAAGACCTTGCCGGCAACGAGGTATGGAAGTATGACTTTGAGGCTGAAAAAGCTAATTTCAAACAGACAGATCCATATACCTTAGAGCATGTAAACTGGATCAATCTTATCCGTGCAGGGAAGTCCATCGATCAGGCATCGGAAACGGCAGTTTCCAATATGGCCGCCATCATGGGTCGCGAATCGGCATATACCGGCGGCGAAACGACATGGGAGGCTATGACGGCGGCGGCGCTCGACCTTATGCCTAAAGATATAAATCTGACGGGTAAAATGGACATGAGCGGATTTGTCGTTCCGATAGCAGGGAAACCTTATATAAAACAATGAGTATGAGTCTTAACAGAAGAATTTTCATACGAACGTCTCTCGGCAGTGCGGCGCTGGCAACGGTAGCCGCCTGTACGGGACGTCCCGGAAGCAACGGCAAAAGCGAATGTTGTGAAAGTGAGAAAAGCAGCAAAAACAGCCTTCCGTACAATCCGAAAGCCAAACTGAACATTTCGTTTCAGGAATGGACAATCGAAGGAGAGTCTCTGGGCGGCAAACTCGATTTCATGGAAAAGCTCGGCGTTAACGGGCTGGAAGTCGGCGGGAAGGGGTTATCCGGCCGGGTAAACGAATTGAAACAGGCGCTGAATGGACGCAACATTAAGATCAGCGCTATATGTGCAGGCTTCAGCGGGTTTATGTTGTCGGAAGAAGAGAAAATACGAAATGAATGTCGTGATTCGATGCATGAGATCATAACCGCGGCAGGAGCATTAGGTTCAACAGGCGTCATCATTGTGCCGGCCTTCAATTCGCAAAAACCTGTGAAGCCGCATACGCAGGAATCACGCGATTTCCTGTGCCAATGGTTCGATGAACTCGGGACATTTGCTACGGAAAACGGAACGACCGTTATCCTCGAACCTCTCAACCGCCGCGAAGCGTTTTACCTGCGCTTGGTTGCCGATGCCGCATCGATATGTCGCGACATTAATAATCCGGGCGTAACATGCCTTGGCGATTTATGGCACATGACATGGGAAGAGACTTCCGACCTGGGGGCGTTTATCTCCGGCGGAAAATACATTCAGCACGTACACATTGCAAGCCGTAAACGGCGTCTCATGCCGGGAGAAGACGGCGAGGCGGATAATTACGTAGACGGATTCCGCGGATTGAAGATTATCGGTTTTGATAAATACATCAGTTTCGAATGTGGAAGCAAAGCCGACGACCGCAATGCGGCAGCTGCTGCCGGCGTCGAACTGATCCGTAAACAGTGGGAGGAAGCGTAGATTGTCTTTAATTTATGCAAATATGCGAATGAGTGAAGTGGTGGAAGAACATCCTTCACTCATTCCCGTTATTAACAGGTTCGGCATACGCCTCGGGCTTGGCGACAGTACCGCGCAGGAAATATGCAACAGGCATGATATTAATATCGACTTCTTTATGACGATGATTAATACGTTCCTGAACAAAAATTATTTTCCGGAAAAGAAACTGCATGGATTTCATCTTACACAAATAGTCGACTACCTCACAAAAACCAACCATTACTACTTACATTCGCAATTGCCCAATATCGAGCGCCATTTGCGTCTGTTTATATCCGCAAGCGACCCGCAAAACGAGTCGCCGGCGCATATCGGGAAATTGTTCGACACGTTCAAAGACCATCTGCTGAAACGTATCGAAACGGATGAGCAGGAATGGTTTCCACACATCATTGAATTATGCGGGAAACAAACAAAAGAGAAGAGATTAACCTACCACCATACGGTAACGTCCGTCGATCCGGAAGAACCTGTCGAAGCCCTCATCACCGACCTGAAACATATCATTATCAAACATCTGGCCGGGGATTACGATGAAAACCTCTGTTATGCAGTCCTCATGACTATCAACACATTACATACGGACATCCGGCAACATAACCGCATCCGCAACCGCATCCTTTCCCCGATTGTCGCAGGCATGGAAAAAGACAGCAGTAAAAACCTCTCCTCCCGTGAGGTTGAAGTACTCCGACAAATAGTCAAAGGTGATACCAACAAAGAAATTGCGGATCACCTTTGCATAAGTTTAAATACCGTACTCACACACCGTAAGAATATTTCTTCCAAACTCGGTATCAAAACCATTCCGGGATTAACATTTTACGCCATCACAAACGGTATCATTTCAGGAGATGAGATTGTCTAATACAGAGAATTCAGCAAAGAAACTATCACCGAAGAAAACAGGACAAAAACAGTTATAGATATAACGACAAGGGTTATAAACACGTATAAAGCCCACATTGCCCATGATCTCTGCACTCTCTTGAAATGATTAATATCTTTCCAATACCTTCCTTTCCACGCCCAGGCATTACCTTTAATACCGAGAACAATATTAACAATTAACGCTGCAGCCCAGCCTACATAGGGGATCAGAACCAGTAACGGCCAGTAAACGCCGTTAAATATTCCCCAAAGCCATCCGAAATAAAATGCGCCCCAGTTCCATGAACTAAGTTCACGTTCAAGACTTCTTCCGGTATTATTATAGTCATAATTCACGCCGGGAGGAGGCGGCGGCAGTGGCGCTTGCGGACTGTCATAGGGGCGGTCGAATACATGTTCCTTTGCGTCGGTCGGCCTCTGCAACGGCAAAGAAAGGGCATTGTTGATCGTATTCCACGATAAAACATAATGCTTGCCTAACATTATCACATCGTTTGGAAATATCTCAACTTTTGTGTGATGAATAAAATTATTATTTACATAAGAACCATTGGTGCTGATATCCTCAAATAATATCCGCCCATTGGTGTAATAAATGTTTGCATGTTTCCTGCTAACTCCCTCATGAGCTTCACTTACATGAATATCATTCGAGGATTCCCTTCCTACTGTAATTTTACGTTCCATACTTTTTTAGTTTATAAATTAATTAATATATTGAATTAAATATCGTTTTATTTATATTCCCCGGTTATTAATATATAGTATGCATATGCATAAAGCCGTCAGACAGATCAATAACAGTAAAATAATAACAAGCATCACAACCCGGCCTTTTTTGATTGTATTTGATGAAACAGCGTTTTTATCGGCATCATCCGCCACATTCGCTCCCGAAACAATCTTGCATAAAGCTATTGTCACATTATCATGTCCGCCTTCTTTTAAGGCCGACTCTATTAATGTATTTTTACATACTATTATATCATCTGCGGTCTCGGCCATTATCTTATCAATAGCCGGATCTCTCAACATACCTGATAATCCGTCGGTACACAATAAAATCATTTCGCCGTCGCAGAGATTGTGTTCGACAAAATCAGGCTCGGCAATCCGTGACGGATCGCCAAGGCTTCGCGTGATAATGTTATTGTTAGGATGGTCAAAAGCCTCTTCCTTATTCAGCCGGCCTCCATCGACCAGTTCCTGTACATACGAATGGTCTTTCGATAACTGTATCAACCCCGATTCGGGATGAAAAGAATAAGCCCTGCTGTCGCCACACCATGAAATATAGACTTTCCCGCCAAGTATCCATGCCATGATAATCGTCGTACCCATCCCGAAAGTATCCGCATTTTTTTCAGCATGTTCTTTTATCGCATTATCGGCGGCAAGAATAGCCGTCTTCATGAAATTTTCTATCGATGCGGTACAACAAATAATATCGTCACTTATGTTATACGATAAGAATGATTCCTGAATATTTTCAATAGCAATTCCGGAGGCTACTTCTCCGGCATTCATACCGCCCATTCCATCCGCAACAACTAACAAACATCCTTTTTCTTTTAACACAATACTGCTAACCTCATCTTTTGGTATGAACCACTCGGATTCGGCAAGATTGGCATTTACTACAAAATTGTCTTCATTATTGGAACGTTGCAGTCCTACATCCGTCCCTGCCGTCAATTGAAAATGAATATTACTCATCAGTTATTTCTTTCTATGATTAATTACTAACACAGGTATTCCATAATTATATTCGTTATTTTCGGCAGATTCGCCTGAAACGATGCCAACCACAACCAGTTCATTTTCTTTTCTTGCAAAAACAGGAGCGCCGGAATTAGGATTACCGGGACTTCTTGTATAGAGAAAACATCCGGTATCGCCGAGACCGTCGACTCCTACGCTAAACCGGTTATAAGCAGGCGTGATCGCTGTCGGAGGACTGCTCGCGTCCATGTTCATCGGGAATCCTAACACATGCAAATCCGTCCCTGAACGCAGATTGCCCGATAACTGCCGGTCAATCTTCAATTTCCCTTTCCGGGAAGTATATGCATATGCCCAGTCGGAGGAAAACGTCTGTCGATCGGAGAAATTCGTCTCACCGCATATAAAATCCGTACTGTTTATTGTGAATTTTTTCCCCTTGCGCGAAACGGCATTAATCACTGCAACGACATGATATGCGGAATCCGTCAAATCGACCTGCGTCAGGACATCCTGCCCGGAAGTAAAGAGCCACGGCTGTATGCAACGCTTAGCCGTCACAAACCTCCCGTCATTCAACAAAAACCCGGTAGCATTCCATCCATACGGCGCAGGTTCGTCGGCATTAGCCACGGATTGCATGATTTGCTTTTTATGTTCTCCATCCGTGATATAAACTTCCCTGACAAACAAACAGTAAATATCATCCTTACAATTCTCAACCAGATCTTCTATTGAAGCGGGAATAATGATTTTTTCCGGTTCGGGCTTATTTTTTTCCGCGACAATCATCGAATCTATTGTATGTTGCAATTCTTCGTTCTTCCCTAATGCAGTCGCCACCTGTTGCGCCTTCCGTTCGGAATCTTCCTGCCAATTCCAATATTGCCGGTAATTCCATGCCAATGAGCCTACTATGACGAAAAACAGCACAATGGCCAAACAGATAAGTCCCCATTTATAAGGCTCCAATGCTTGCCGTCCGAATAAATTCAATCTTTCCGTAAATTTGATATTAGAGACCGAACTTTGATTATCCCTGGGCATGATAAAGCCTAATTTCGGCCCGTTCACCGACAGCTGAATTTCATCACCGTCCTGCAAATACCATTCACGGTTTATCGGCTTCCCGTTCAGGAACGTCGTGTTTGTCTGCGACAACCGTATCAATTTAAAATTATCGTCTTCCCTGATAATGGCGGCATGCCTTCTGCTCACAGTCGTAAAAGATTCATCAAAACGAACCAGGCAATTCGGGGCACGTCCAAGTTCAATCTGGTCAATGATGACCTTTTGCTCTTCCCCAAGCCGGTGATATTTTGATGCAACTTTATGTTTGATAATATAGTATTTTCTTTCGGAGGCATTAAATAATGACCCCATTCCGGCGCTAATCGGCCCGAAAAATGAAGGATTATATTTCTTTGTTACCTGTCCCATAATGTTCTATAAAAACCTTCGAATCCCCGTTTTATCTCTCCGGCATGTTTTTTAACCTGTTTCACACAAATCTAACCGTTAAACAAAAAACGCCTGTCCCCTAAAACAATGATATCGCCGGACTTAAGTTCCGTTTTTTCCGACACATAGAGGTACGTCGTTTTCAATTCACTCAGGTCTTCAATAAACCAACGCTTATTTTCGCATGACAATAACCCCTGCTCTTTTGATGTGATGGTTATATTACCCGGTTCTGTGTTTGCCCTGTTTAAAATAATCTTTTCTCCGGAAAATGAAAGGACTGCGGCAGAAATCGGCTCCTTCTCGTCCGGAATTAAAGTCAGCGTACAATACAAACGTTTCCCGGGACGTACCGTCCGGCGACTAATATTATCTTCCGGCGCTACCGTATCCGGTATTATCGTCACGTCCGCTACGGCTGATTCCGGAGCGATATCCGCCGGGGTTGATTTTAACCCTGCATCCGGCATTGTCGACTTCGATGCCACATTCGGTATCGTCGCTTTCGATGCTGCATCCGGTATTGTCGATATCGCGGCGATATCCTTTATCGTTGATTTCGACAAATCTTTCGCCACGGCTGATTCCGATGCGGCATCCGCCCGGGTTGATTTTAACCCTGCATTCGGTATTGTCGCTTTCGGGGCAATGGTTTCCGGCGCACTTTTCTTATCCGTCAGACTGGTGCCACATTCGGGACAAAAATAATATTCCGGAAATATGGGATGTTTACAATTAAAGCATAAACGTTGTTTCGGTCTTGAAGTAGGCGAATGCCTCTCCTCTCCGCCGGAGAAAACCGAATTTTCACTCATTGTCTTCCTGCCTTGATAATCGACATTCGTAACGATTTCGGCAGAAGTAAAATGACCTCCCTCCATATACAACGGTTGATCGCATTTTACACATTTTACACTATCCTGGGGATTATCCCATCCACAATTTCTACATCTCATAGTATTATATTTTATAGTTTACATTACCAACGATATATATATCCGATTCTTACCTGAATTTTGTTAAGTTTGTGCACATAATTATCGATGCTTACATTCTCAATGTCGTCCGATATACGTATACGTTCCGATTTCCAGTATTCTCCATTTGCCATATTCATCAGGCCTATATCATAATAAACGCCAATGTTGACACCTGCAAATTCAAACGCCGTACCGAGAGAAATGCCGGCATCCAGATTTCGTAAGGGGGTATTCTCGAAGTTGCCTTTTGTGTCATACCTCGGTCTATCTCCGGTTGTATATGTCCGGGATAATGATCCCGTCTTACCAAACATATCTATTTTCCCGGTAAAACTACTGTTCATGTAATAAACCTCACCCGTCGGCCAGCCATTATTATAATAGTATTCTTTCAGTTCAGGCCAATCCTGTGTACCTTCAATTTTAGCCTTGCCTGTAATACCGTACCCGATATAAGGCCCCGCGTTTATCTGCCATATAAAATTATCTGACACGTGATACCTGTAAGAAAATAAAACCGGTAATTCGATATAGTTAAAAGTATATTTCTCCGTGAATTTATATGAGACCGTTCCTTCAATATAAGTTGTAGTTGTATAATTCTCTATGATATCATTACGAACTCCTTTTACTTCGTTATTTATGTTTATGTTCGTATAATACAATCCGGTCTGAATATAGATATTCTTTGCAATTCGTATGTCGGCAACCACGCCTCCGCTATATCCCATTTCTGCGGAATATGAAGGTTTTTCCAGCTTGCCGCCATAGCCGTAATTGACGGCGCTTCCCAGAGCAGATGACGATTTGACACTGAAACCGGGGATCAATACATTCGCCATTATACCGAAAGAGATTTTACGGTCTGAGGATGACTGTCCCGAAACATCCTCGTGATCGTCGTATATGACTTCACGCCGGGATGAAGCGTCACGCCTGACGCGACCGGACGACGCCTCCCGTTCGGAAATATCGCTTTGTTCTTCGGATAGGACCTCGTTCTCCGGAGCGACTTTACGATCCCTCCCGGAGTTCTCTGCCTCAGCAGTGATTCCCGATTCTGTGGGCATTTGTTTACGTGCTTCCTGGCTTACCTTCACATCGACCGTCAACAGGCTTGTTTTAAGTTGTATCGTTTCACGTCTTGCCCGGTCGGTACGATTTTCCTGACATGAGATTATAAATTCATCCGCTCCGGTTTTCCTTACGTTGCACCATGACGGAAGATTTTCAAACGTCCAGTTTTCACTGTTTGTAGATATCCGAACGGTATCAACACCTCCGGATGAGGTATATTCAAACACTTCTTCCGATAAGGTCAGGTATTCCTTAGCGGCATCCTGTTCAAGAATAATCGTCTCACTGTTATTACTTCCCTTTACTTCTATGTTTGCCTTTCGGGGAAAAAGCGTTTTATTTTGTTCACAGGTGATTACGATAAGATTATCACCTCGTTTTGCGACACACCAGGCTACATCACTTGATACGCTCCAACTGCGGTCTCCCGATACGGAGATATTCTCAATCCCTCCCTGTTCGGAAAACAGGATTTTATTTTTAGAAGGCCTGACCGGCGCAGGCGCAGGTGGCGGCGTGGTTTTCTGTGTAGATGCCGGTGCAGTTTTCGGCGTAGGCGTAGGCGTAGACGCAGGCGGCGTATCAATTGCTTTTTTACACTCGCTTATCCTTTTTCTACAATCTCCCTGCAATTTTTCATCGCATATTCCGGCTGCTTCAAATTTTTTTATTGCTTCCTGATAGCTGCTCTTGTCCTTTTTATTCATTAATGCAAGCCCTTCATTATAAAGATTCACACAAACAGGATCCTGTGCGCAGATATTACCGTCAAACATGAACATACATAATACGACAAGTAACAATAACATGTATATTTTTTTCATAACTTATATTGTATTTAGTAATTTATTATCTGTTTTATCGGTGACTTCTTTCAGCGAAAATCTTTCAAATAGTCGGCTCTTTCGGCAAAGGCCTCTGCAGCTTCAAGAGCGTCATATTCTTTCATTTTTTCCGCTTTATTCAGAAATTCTTCATATACATCGGAAATCAGCTTCTTCATATAGTCAACTTTACCTCTGGCATTATTTATTAACGACGAATCGCCCGTTTTTCCTGCCGTTTCCAATGCCATCAGGTAAATTTTCAAAGCATCAACATACATTCGCTCGAAATTCGGTTCTTCTTTTCGTCCAATCGCATCAAGGCTATCTCCCTGATGGATGTAATAATCATATTCATACTTATAATTATTTACCGGTTTCTTTCTGTCTAACCCATCGGGAAGCTTGTTCACAATAAAAAATGCAACAATTATTATAACAACAAACGACAGTCCGGCAATTAATCCGGCGATAAGTTTCTTACTGTCACTGTCGCCGTTATTACCGCCATTGGCAGAGGATGTCGTGTCCATGTTTCCCCACGCACCGCTATTGCTGTTCGGTCTCTCCGCGCCTGGACGGTTAACGGCGACAATTGGCTCCTGTTTTTGTCTGTTGAATCCCGACTCGCTTCCCCTCTCGTATTCATTGCCATTCAGCATCTCCTGGGCAATACGGCTTATGAGGAAAGCGGTCGGGCGTTCCCATGTATCGTTTGCCAGACATCGATAGATGATATCTTTTAACCGGTTGGAATAATCCCCCTTGATAACAGGGATGTCTGCGCCACGCTTCTGCAATAATCCGCCATGATCTCCAAACGGAAGATTCCCTGTCAGCAACTCAAACATCGTGGCGCCTAAAGAATAAATATCACTGGCTTTGATCGGCGACGGATCAAAGCCGAATCTTTCGGGAGGCATATAGGCCAATGTGCCGCCGGTAGAGATATTTGTCACATTTCTGCGCAGAGTATTCCTGGCCCGGGCGCTGATACCGAAATCCGTTATTACAAACCGGCCGTTCCTGTCGATCAGGATATTATCCGGTTTAATATCCTGATGTATGATTGGAGGCGTATTGGAATGTAAATAATTCAGACCTTCCGCTACGTCCCGGAGGAATTGCCAGGCGTGTTCTTCACTCATGTGATTGATGAGTTTCAGCGTCGATCCGTTTTCACAATAAGTCAACACCAGAAACGGCATATTCTCATAAATATCAAAATGAGAAGGTTTCAAAAGATTGTTATGGTTCAAATCCGATAATAAGGCAAATTCATGTGTGAATAACTGTATTCCCTCATCATCAAGCCCTGTGCCCGGAGCATAAAACTTTAAAGCTACCCGCGTCGACGTCCAGGCATCATCAGCCAACCAAACCTCCGAAAATCCTCCTTTACCTAAAATTTTCAGTAACGAGTACCGTTCCTTAACTATTGTGCACTCTTTCAACATAACAAAGTATCCAACTAATAAAACAAATATCTCCGGTATTCCGGCGTCATTATTAACATCTTATAGTTTAATTCAAATCGGCGTAAAGGTACTATTAATTTTTAATTATACAAATAAATTAATTTCATTTTCAAAAAAAAAAAGTTCATTTCCGGTGCAAATTATATATATATCCGTTCCGGAAGATTAAAAGTCATCGTTCATTTCACATCAGGCAGCAGTTTATTTTTCTCCTCCGAAAACACTTCCATAACGATGATATTCGTATGCGATGCTCTGCTCTTTGAGGTAATGAAGCAATTCGATACGCCCTTCCGCGAGCGGTTTGTTGTGAGCGATATGCTTGCCCAACTCCGCCGCTTTGCGATAAAATGCATCCGGCAAATCCGGCGAACAGGTGCGAACACGCTCGTAAGTATCCATTTCTTCTATAAATGCGTATACAGTCTGTATACTGACCTGCGTTTGGACGCGCACGTTAACGGGCTGTGCAGGCGGCGGCATGTCGGGCGGCATTTGGGTATGCGTGCCGGTCTGCTTTTGAGTCCGTATTTCCTTAAGTTTTGCAACGGCAGAGGTTATCGCCCGTATTTTCGGGTTATCCGCAGAAACGCTTATCGTAAGCGGCGTCCCGGCTATGCCGGCAGCGAACAGCACGATCAGGATGTCCGTCATGGAATCTTTTTCTTCCACACGGAAACCGACGGATTCCAACGGCAGATACCGGAATATATTTTCTTCGCCGTAAATATGACTGATATCCTTTTCCTGCGAAAATTCATCCAACCATGCTTTTGTCAGACTTTCCACCGCATAATTCAAACGGTTCCCGTCTTTTTCTTCGTCCTCAAATTCACTAAACGGTGATCCGGCGGATGTCTCCGGCAATTTGTTTTCCGTCAGTTCCACAAAGCAGGATACATAATTCGGGCCTCCTGCTTTGATGCCGCCTCCGAAAGCCGAACGTTTCATCCCGCCAAACGGCTGCCGGCTAACAATTGCTCCCGTTATACCACGGTTAATATACAGGTTTCCGGCTTCTGTACGGTCGCGCCACATCCGGCGTTCGTCTTCATTCAAGCTTTGCAGTCCTGCCGTCAGGCAATATTCCGAAGAATTTGCATATTCGATGCCCTGCTTCAGGTCGTCGATACAAACGACGGACAGCAAAGGGGCAAAAAGTTCGTTTTTAAACGTATAACCCGACGGTTTTACGCCCCATTTGACGGTCGGCTTCAGTATATATTTCTTTTCATCGACAAATTCGGGTGCGACGAGCCATGATTCTCCGGGTTCAAGGTGCTCAACGGCATGAAGCAGTTTTTCGTTTTTATTATCTATCATCGGCCCTACTGCCGTCATCGTGTCCCAGACGCTTCCGGTGCGCATACTTGTCACGGCATCTTTCAGCTTCGCCTTGAACACGTCGTCATGATATGCCCTTTTATCCAACAATAAGAGCGAACATGCGGAACATTTCTGGCCGGCATTGCCGAAAGCCGACGTTACGATATTCAATATCGCATGATCCAAATCAGCCGCAGCGGTTACGATAATCACATTTTTCCCTCCCGTTTCGGCGGAAAGAGGCGTTTTCGGGTTATCCTTCAACAGCCGGAAAGCCGTATCCGTTCCTCCGGTCAGTATCACATGCTTAACGGACGGGTGAGCTGTCAGACAGGCGAGCGAATCGCGCTCTGCCGGACAAACCACCTGCAGCGTATCCCGTGGAACGCCGGCGTTCCAAAAACATTCGGCAAACTTCCAGGCGACCGGCAGGGCTACGGTCGCCGGTTTAAGAATGACCGTATTGCCGCCGGCAAGCGCCGAGGCTACCCCTCCTGCAGGAATAGCCAGAGGGAAATTCCACGGCGAAATCACCAGTATGATTCCTTTCGGCCGATGTGATACCGCCGGCAGTTTGTCGAACGCTTTCATCGTGATCGGATAGTAGCGGCAGAAGTCGATCGCTTCGGAGACTTCCACATCGCCGTCCATAAATGTTTTCCCCGTGACGGCAGCCATACAGCCGATCAGATCACCCCGCCGGGCGCTCAGGTTGTCTGCTGCGCGGTGAAGTATTTCATTGCGTTTGTCGACGGAAGTCTGCCGCCAGCCGGAAGCGTCTTTTTCCGCAATGTCAATGATAGCCGCGACCTGTTCGCGGGAAGATAGATTCGCTTCATAGAAACTGACCGTCATATTACGGCTACGGTCATAATACACTCGTTTTCGATCCGTATATATTTCGCTGTCGCCGATTTGAACCGGAATGACAATATTCGGTTCGTTCACGGCGTTTTGCCATGTCGAAAGTATATCCAATGCCCATTTGCGGTTTTGTGGCAAGTCGAGATCCGTATCCGGTTCGTTGGTAAAGGTATCGATATCGGTAACCGGGACGGGCGCTTTCGTTCTGTCTTGCGTACGAAACGGCGTAGCGCATACGCTGTTTTTCAGTTTATACGCTTCCTGAAACTGTGCGGCAAGGAAATTCCAGTGCGGGCTGTCAAGTTTCAGGTTGAATGTATAACAAAGGAAATTGTCTTTTCCCGTATTCTCGTCTAACCGGCGTACCAGATAAGATATGGCGTTCAGGAAATGATTCGCCTTGACGACGGGTGTATAAAGGATAATCTGTTTCTGCAGTTTGCGCATTACACGCGGTAAATTGTTTGCCATGCCTTCCAGCATTTCAAATGTCACATATCCGGACACGCCGTTTTTCTCCGCCAGCAGGTGAGCGTAGGCAATCGTGAAATAATTATGCGAAGCAATGCCGACATGACAAGCTTTCACATTCGCGGGCTGTAATGCAATATCCAGGATATGCATATAATTTGCATCGACTTCGACTTTAGAACGGAATACCGGGTTTTCCCATCCCCGTAACGACGAGACGATGCTTTCCATCTGCAGGTTAGCTCCTTTCACTAAGCGCATTTTCAGTGGAGCGCCACCGTCGGCCACGCGTTTCCTTGCAAAATCAAGCAACCGTTTCTGCAATCCTTCAGCGTCGGGAAGATAGGCTTGTATAACGATTCCTGCGCTATAATCTTTAAATTCGTGACGACCCAGCACTTCGAGAAAAACGTCCATCGTCAGATGCGCATCTTTATATTCTTCCATATCCAGATTTACGAATTTGGCACGCGTATGCCCTTCGTTGTCGGTATACGGACACGTCATCGCTTTCCGGTAAATAGCCGCCACCATTTCGCACAATTCCGCTTTATTCCGTTCGTAGCTTAACGGATGTATCCGGGCATATATTCCCGATATTTTTATGGAGATATAGTGGATGTCAGGTTCCGTCAACGCTTCGAGATAATGTTCGTAACGATTACGCGCCTCGGCGTCGCCAAGCACTACCTCGCCGAGTAGATTGACATTCTGCCCGATATTACTCTCCCGGCGCTCTGCCAGATGCCGCGTCAACTTCGGACGTTCCCCGGCGATAATAATCTTTGTCGTTTCAGCGCGAAGTTTTTTCTTGAAAACAGGCATTGCCACAGTCGGGAACAAGTATCCTCCCATCATATAAAGCCGCAATAAAAAACGCTCTGAAGCGCTGAAAAAATCGGGGATACCATACTTTTCGATAATCCGGCGCACCCGCTTGTTTAGCTTCCGGCTGTCGCGGATTTGCGACGATTCGTCAAGCATTTGCGAGAGGAATGTTTTATATTCCGGGGTTTGCACCAAAGAAGCATATTTCTTCTGCTCCTTAATTTCATCTTGAGTTAGCTCTTCGTCTGCTTTCGCAAGGAACTGTCTTGCCCAGTACAGAACATCTTTTACGGTTACATTTTCCATATGTATTTACATTATTAGATAGTATGCGTCAACTTTATTAACCTGACAAATCTACAATGTAAATTTGTCAATACAAAATTTATTGCAAATTTATTCTTTACCGGGCTACTAAGAGAATAGGGATGAATAAGGGGGCTTTGACGGTCGGTACGACAGTTTTGAAATGCGCTTCCCGCGTCCGGACTTGAGTTTTTCACGTCCGGACAAAAGCGAAGGCGATGTATGGAGGTTCGAGGCCTGCCATATCATCGCCTTGCAGTCATTTATCAGCCTTTATCAAAAACTATCTTTTCAGGTTCGGATTCAGCATGGCGTCTGCGGCCGGATAGGGAGCGTACATTTTAGAGTCGTCCCAGGTACCGGTTACTTCGACCTTTTCCTTTCGGAAGACGCCCGGTGCGACTTCGATTTCGGGATTTTGTTTCCTGAATTCGAAATGCTCCTTTACGCGGTTCATGCGGAACATGTCGTGATGACGGGGCGCCAGGCTGCCCCACATGTATCCGGCAATCTCCCAGCCGTGTTCGTCGTAGGCGGCTTCGGCCAACCTTTCGGGGGTCAGGCTGCCGGAAGGAATCGGCTCCAGACCGGCTCTGGTGCGAACGCGGTTGAGTACTTCATAGGCGAACGGATCATTTCCTCCCGAACGGCCAACGGCTTCGGCATACCAGCAATATACTTCCGAGAGACGGATGGTTTTGTGGGATTTCTCGCCGGTCATGCCACCCTGCGAAACAGGTTTGGCAATGTCAAACTCCGTTCCGCGGGCACCTTCACAAGCAGCCAGATACCAGGGATTGCATACCGTTCGGCCTGTCGGCGTTCCGTAATTGGGGTCCCACCACCAATCCTGCAGTTCGCCCTTGAGCAGCGTCTTTGGGGCGAAGGTAGCGTCCTTGCGCGGTCCTTCGGGGAAGTTTTTCCAGAACTTGATTTCAGCGCCCGAATCGTGCCATCCACCTCCGTCCATATCTTCGATGATGTCGCAATAAGTCGACATTGCCGCCTGAGTGGTAAGGTTATAATAGGTAGCCAGCAGCACTTCCGTGTTCTTGTAGTTGTATTCCCAGGAATAAACTTTCCAGTATTCGTCGAGCAACCGGTAGTAATATTCTTCACGGTCGGAGGCGTCGATGACTTCTTTTGCCTTGCTTGCGGCCTGTGTGTAATATTCGGTCTTGTGATACGGCCAACCGGCATAGGAAAGATAAATGTATGCCAGCGTAGCTTTGGCGGCGCCCTGACTGACGGCGATGTTCATTCCATTTTGCGCGTATGGCGCGCTGGTCCACCGAACAGGCAAGTCTGCTTCGGCGATTTTCAGGTCTTTGATGACTTGCTCCATTATCTCTTCGGGCGAAGAAAGCGGCGCCTCGTAATTCATTTCATCCTCCAGGACGACAGGCACCTTTTCCCAGCAACGGGACAGTTGAAAGTAGCAGAACCCCCGCCAGTAAGCTGCTTGTGCGATGGTTGTTTTCACTTTCTCGTTCAGGCGCGCATCGTCGCCGGTGAGTTTTCCGGCATGGTTGATGATATAATTGGCGGCCTTGATGACCTTGTAGGCAAGATCCCACGTATTGCGCAGACGCGAGCTGTTTTCGGAGACCTGGCTGCGGTCAAATTCCCGGAAATCTTCCTTGTTACTGGCCGGATGGGTCGTCAGATCGTCGCCTGCCCACATGTGAACCTGTCCTTCGTTTCTTGCCTGGCGGTTTGCCACCTGTCGGTATAAAGCATTCAGCGCAAGGTCCAAATCATTTTCAGTTCCGAAGAAGGTGCTTTGGGCTAACTGTCCCTTGGGATCTTCTTCGAGAAAGTCACTACAGGAAAATGCGGATAAAACCAACGATCCTGCCAAGATGTATGTAAATAAAGTTTTTTTCATTTCTATTTAACTTTTAGAGGTTCGACAATTAGAAAGTAATCTTCACTCCAAGCGTATAGCTTCTGGGTACCGGATAGGCGCCCCAGTCCACTCCGGTAACTCCCGAAATGCCGGTATAGTATACTTCGGGATCGTAGCCCTTATACTTGGTGAGGGTAAACAGATTCTGTGCGCTCAACGAGAGTCGGATGTCCGCAAACTTCGTCGTTTTCTTCGTCAAATAGTAGGCGATACTCACGTTCTTGAGTTTCACGAACGATGCGTCTTCGAGGTACTGCGTGGTGTTGCCGTAGGATTTTCCGGGACTTTTCATACTTTGATATTCGGCGTCGGCTTTATTGGAGACCATGTCCCAGTTTTTGTAATAGGCGTCGCGCAGGTTAATGAACATCGAAGGCCCAACGATGGCCGTCATCTGATAGCGGGTAATGTCTAACCGTTGATACCCAATCGCGGAATTGAAGAAGGCGTTAAATTCAAAATTTTTCCAT
>JAITBC010000257.1 GCA_031283785.1 Tannerella sp.
TATGAAATCTGTTAATAAAACGATGTTCTGTTACATGCTGGCGCTCTTTTCTCTTTACGCCTGTTCCGAAACGGAATTGCAGCCCATAGAAAAGAATACGAAAGCGCCCGGAAAGGTAAATATTACCGACATAGAAAATACGCCCGGAGGAGCCGTTATCACCTATACGCTTCCGGATGACCCTGATTTGCTCTACGTGATGGCAAGATATGAAGAAAAAGACATCCCGAGAGAATTTAAAGCCTCTTTCTATACCAACAGGCTGGTCATCGACGGCCTGAGCAAGGAAGAGGAATATACGGTAGAACTGACGGCCGTTAACCGTAGCGGAAAGGCGTCGGAAGTTGTAGCCGTAAAGATTATACCCCTGAAACCCCCTGTACGGGGCGTCTTCGAATCGCTACGCGGCATGCCTACTTTCGGAGGAATCGAGATTTCGTATGAAAACCCCTCGAAGGCATTTGTAGCCATAGGCGTCCTGACAACGGACGCGGAAGGCCTGTTTTATGAACACGACACATATTATTCCTCACAGCCGGGCGCCAAATTCTCCGTAAGAGGATTCGGCGAAGGAGAGAGGGAATTTCGGCTGTACGTCAAAGACAAATGGGGTAATGTGTCCGATACGACCTCTTTCAAGGTGACTCCCATAGGCGAAACGGAATTGGACAAAAATCTCTTCCGGGAAATGAAGCTCAAGGGAGATGCCGAGAGCACAGCCTGGGGCGGACAAATGCGCTTTATATGGGATGGCCGCGCTTTTGGCGACAATGAAGGAGACTGGGGACTGCATACAGGAAACGTTGCAACCAACGCTCCGATGTTCGTCACTTTCGATTTGGGCGTCGTCGCAACTCTGAGCCGTTTCAAACTGTGGCCTATTATGGACGACAAGCACATGTACAACGACATGAGTCCACGCAACTATGAAATATGGGGACGTACCGAACCGGTCAGCGCTTCGGATAATGGCGACTTTTTCCCCTACTGGTTCAAGATCGGGGAGATTGAAAATATTAAACCCTCCGGCCTTCCCACGGGAACGCTTACGGACGACGACCGCACGGCGGCACGAAGAGGCGACGAGCTTGTCCTGGATTACAACGTGCATACAACCCGTTACATCCGCATACGATGCACTAAGAACTGGAACGGGAACACGAACATGTGCTTCTCCGAAGTCTCTTTCTGGGCAACGAGTATTAATACCGTGAACTAAAACGAAAATAACATTTGACTTATGAAACAGATTCAATTTATTTTTTTCAATATTGCGATATGCTTTGCCGGCATGTTGCTGCCCGGTTGTACAGGCATGGACGATTACCTGAAATATACCGGCGGTAAAGAACTGGTATATCCCGGTAAGGTGGATTCCGTGATTTTCCATTCCGGAAGAGAACGGGTAGTATTTACAGGACTTCTTATTTCAGACCCGAATATACGAAAAGTAAGCATCTTTTGGAATAACAGGACAGACTCCCTGATTCTCGACATACAGCGATCGACAGGCATCGATTCCTTAACGGCAAATATTCCCTTGCCCGAAGGAACATACAACTTCCAGGTTTATTCGCACGACGCGGAAGGGCGATCGTCGATTGTCACCAATGCATCGGGCAATTCCTACGGCGCCAATTACGAAAAGGGACTTTATGACCGTCCGGTGAAGAGCGTCATTCAGAATCCCAACTATGTGGAGATAAACTGGTATAACAGTGATCCTACATGCTTTGTAAAGGTTAATTATGTGGATATAAACGATGTAGAACATATCACCTTTGCGCCTGCATTCAGGGATACTACCATGCTGCCGTATTGCAAACCCATGTCCGAAATCAGACTGCAAACCTTTTACCTGCCCGACGAATATGCGGTAGACACCTTCAATGTTGCCAACCCGTGGTACGTTAGTGCCGATGCGGATATTACCGAAACGTACATCAAAAATTCGGGAGCAGGCGGCGTCGGCATCAAGGGAAATTACCTCAACGGCAATTCGGAATGGGGCGAGCCGATCGACTGGATCGTTACCGACCCCGTGAAGGTGAACGCGCACCAGCACGGATGGGCTAACCGCGACGGCGGCGTACTGCATCCCGAAACATGGGGAAGCGGCGATTTTGAAAACGGTAAGATATACCAGACCTTCACCCTGCCTAAAGGTAAATACGAACTGTCGTACTACTGCGTCGGCGCTGCCGCAGGAGGCAATAGCGACTGGAGCAGGATAAACGCCTGGTTCGTCGCTGCCACAGGCGTCGTGCCTCCCGATATTAACAATATTGAATCCGACGCAAATGTACTGGGATTCTTCCATGGCGACGGGACAACTTTCACGGGCTGGCATACGATTACGTTTACCCTGGACGAAGACACGCAAATAAACATCGGATTCGTATTCAGCCTCAAAAACGAATCCCAGTTCCGCGTAAAGGAACTTAAACTGATGTATAAGGCAAAATGATGGAACTTTTCTCTATGAATTAAGGGGGTGAATAATCCCCTTAATCATGGAGAAATCAAACCAAACATAAAAATAATGACATATTACACGCGCATTCAGGCTGACGATAATTATATTTATGCGCTGTACGTTGGAGAAGTAATAGATTTCCGTTCATCAGAAAACAAAGACCCTTACCTTGT
>JAITBC010000265.1 GCA_031283785.1 Tannerella sp.
TTGGTCTTTTTTATACTCAACGAAAGGGGCCAACTCTTTTTTAGGGGTGTAGTTCAAGGGCAGAATAGCGGTCTCCAAAACCGTTGATGGGAGTTCGAATCTCTCCACCCCTGCCAAAACTGGCAAATTGTATATTGTACTTCAGTAGTTGATGCGTTAATATTTTCATCTTATTTTGTAATCGTTTCTTGATTTTTTGATTTGGATTGACAGTAACTTTGCATTTTTACGAATTGCAAGGTTAGGAATTCAGGTAAGTAGTATCTGTCCAAAAACGCTCAATGAATTAAACATCAAGACTATAATTCATTTATTTTCATCGAATGTTTTAAATTTATTATCGAATAATATATATTTGTATAGAATCCGTGCAGGCAAAATCATATCTGCCATTCTTTGTGAGTTTCATATAATACTTTGTAAACTTTGTGGTTAGAATTATTTTACCACAAAGTTTACAAAGAAATTCACTAAGAACACAAATTTTGTTATCTGCAAAAAAAATCAAATCACTTTTCCCGTACAAACCACTATATATTCGGACATTATGAGTTTTCGGACAAACACTAAATAACGTTTTTCGCTACGTCACAGTTAAAAATAAATTCACTGCCCGCAACAAAGCAGTAGTTTTGTTTTTAAACGGCGGCAGTTGTCCGGGCGTATGATATTGTTTACCATTGTTTTTTGTTTGCAAGTTCTATAGCCTTATTAAGCGCGCCCAATTTACTGTTGACTTCGGCCAGTTCGTTTTCAGATTTCGACTTAGAAACTATGCCCGCTCCTGCCTGATAGTAGAGAGTGTTGTTGTAACTAACAAAAGTCCTGATTGTTATTGCTTGATTCAAGTTTCCATCGAATCCGATATGACCGATGCAACCTCCGTAAATTCCTCTCGGATGTTTTTCTATCTGACTAATTAGTTGCATGGCGCGTACCTTCGGCGCTCCGGAAAGCGTTCCTGCCGGGAAAGTATCCGTAAACAGGCTTATGCAGTTTACATTCGGAGATATTTCGCCACATACTCGTGATACCATGTGTATTACATGAGAATAAAACTGTATTTCCTTATATGATTTCACATACACATTTTTGGAGTTGCGGCTAAGGTCATTACGGGCTAAATCGACCAACATCACATGTTCGGCATTTTCTTTCGGGTCTTCGAGCAGGATTTTAGCTAATTCGGCGTCTTTTTCGTCGTTGCCTGTCCGGTGAATTGTGCCGGCTATAGGGTCGATAGTGGCGATGTTTTTGGCGACTTTGATATGCGTTTCCGGCGACGAACCGAATATCCTGTACGAGCCAAAGTCGAAATAAAACAGATAGGGAGAAGGATTTATCGAACGTAAAGCCCTGTACACTTTGAAATCATCTCCCGTAAAACGCTGCTCGAAACGTCGTGAAAGCACAATCTGAAACACATCGCCGCGCATACAGTGTTTGATTCCCTGAGCAACCATTTCCTTATAATCGTTGTCTGAAATAGAAGAAACAACTTCACCCTGCGAAACAAAATCGTAAATCGGGAAATTGCGACTGTCGATAGTTGAAATCAACTCATCCATACGACTTTGCTGGCCTTCCATCAGATTTTCGGTTATGCTCATTTCGTTGCGCAGATGGTTGATGGCAATCACAAAACGATAGAGGATATATTTTATTTCGGGCAACGAATCAGGATAAGAACTTATGCTTATGTTTTCAAGATATTTGACTGTATCGTAAGCCATATATCCGAAAAATCCGTTTTCACCGCTGTTTTCTCCGGTTATTTCAAAACTTTTCACAAAATCGTTTAACTGATGTTGCAAACTGCGTTCTGTCAGTGAGTTTTCAACAGTATGTCCGTCGGGATATTGCATGATGACTTTACCGTCGATGACAGAAAAAGAGGCAATGGGTTCGACTCCTATAAACGAAAAACTATTGTCAGCCGAATGATAATCGGAACTTTCGAGCAGTGCCGACTGTGGCGACATATCTCTTACTTTAAGGTAAATGCTCACTGGAGTCTGTAAATCGGCGAGTAAATTTCTTCTTTTAACAGTTATTTTTGTATTCATCTGATATTTTTAATTTTACTTTTTATTTCTTATCTCATAGCTCCCAAAAACGTTTCCATATCTTTATCCCCTCGTCCCGAAAGAGTCAAGACAAGAATATCTTCGGGTTTAAATTTCTTTTGACCGAAAACGGCAAGAGCATGAGACGATTCCAGGGCGGGAATAATCCCTTCCAGCTGCGTCAACTCCAGAGCGGCGTCCAAAGCTTCGGTATCGGTTACAGCCAAGTACTCCGCACGTTGAGAAACAGCGAGATTGGCGTGTACGGGACCTATACCGGGATAGTCCAGTCCTGCCGAAACAGAATACGGTTCGGTAATTTGCCCGTCTTCATCCTGCATCACGAAGGTGCGGCTTCCATGTATGATTCCTCGTTTACCAAGATGAATTGTTGCGGCGGTTTTATCGGTGTCTATTCCCTGACCTGCGGCTTCCACTCCAATGAGTTTCACTCTCATATCGTTCAGATAATGATAGAAAGTGCCGGCAGCGTTACTTCCACCGCCAACACAGGCAATGAGATAATCGGGATAATCACGTCCTTCCTTTTCTGACAGTTGCACCTTTATTTCTTTGCTTATGATACTCTGAAAGCGGGTTACTATATCGGGATAGGGATGAGGTCCAACGGTGGAACCGATAATGTAATGAGTGTCCGAGGGATTGCAACACCAGTCGCGAATTGCTTCGTTAGTAGCGTCTTTGAGAGTTTTGTTGCCGCTTGACACGGGACGCACCTCCGCTCCGAGCATCTTCATCTTTTGTACGTTAAGCTGTTGCCGTGCAACATCGGTTTCGCCCATATATACAATACATTTCAGTCCTTTTAAGGCACAGACGCTTGCCGTCGCCAAACCGTGCTGACCCGCTCCTGTTTCGGCAATGATACGGTTTTTGCCCATACGTTGCGCCAAAAGTATCTGACCGACAGTATTGTTGATTTTGTGCGCTCCGGTATGGTTCAGATCTTCGCGTTTGAGATATATGCGTGTTCCATACTTGTCGGACAGACGTCTGGCGAAATAGAGCGGCGAAGGCCGTCCGACATAATCATGCATCAGACCGTCAAATTCGGCTTTGAAATTATCTTCGCTGATAATTCTCAAATAGTTGGTTTTTAGATTTTCAACATTGGCATAGAGAATTTCGGGGATATAAGCGCCTCCAAATTCTCCATAAAACCCTTCGTTATTAACATTAAAATCCATTTGTAACAATCATTTTATTTTAAATTATATATCAAAAAAATTGAGGGCTGTCGTGAATTTCGACAGCCCTCATTTGTATGTTAATGCACAGCAATCAGTCATTCACAACTTTAAACGAATCGCGAACGCCACCACCAAAATTTATCTGTTGCATTAAAATTCATATTCGATAACTTATTTTTACGACGCAAAGTTACAACATATTTTAATTCTACGAACTTTTTAACCGAAATTTTATTCATTTTTCATAAAATTTTTATCAGATTGTAGTGATAGTAAGCGATTTCAATGCCATATCATGTCCTGAAATAACGTTATATAAAATCTCAGTTCAGACAATCAAGGCAGCAAAAATTCCATCAAAATGAAATATCAACAGAATAATCTTAGTTTTTATCTTAAAATGACATTTTTTTGAATATTTGCTATATGCGACAGTTTAAGTTGAAAAATCGACAGGGCTAAATATACCCTCACTCGGCGCAGCCTGAAAACTATGCCAAGTCAAAAGCAAAGATTCGACTTTACGCCCTTTGATGTTTAAATGCTTTATACGTGAACATTAGAAAACTCTATACCAAATACCTTTTTCATATAACTAAACCACAAATATAGTTTAATCAGATTATTAATTAATAACATCAATATAGTTATTTCTTTGCATTAATCAATATTAATAAGATTCGTAATAAACAAATTGACACATCGGGAAACTGCGTCGAGTGAATTGCAATGTGGCAGAAATCAAAAAATCACAGTCCGAACAACAGTCATTTCACCGGATGACCCCTTTACGGATAATCAGATTGGCAAAACCTTCCGATTCGCTTGTCGCCACTACGCAATACGCTTTTTTTGCCCGTTCGTAAAATTCGGGTTTTTGCAGTGTCAGAAATTGCTTATTACCGTCGGGATATGCGCTCAGTATCTCCCTGTATTTGTTCCAGACGGCAGGTTCTTTGTCTCCGCGAAACACCATCAGCACAGCTGTAAAATCCACAGCATAGTCGAGCGGGAAAAGCGGCAGTATTGCATCTAACAGCGCTGTTATACTGTGTCCGTCGGCGCGTATTAGACGTTGTGCATGAGAGGCGGCAGGAAAATTGCTGTCGCCAAAAACAATTTCATCGCCATGACCCATCTCTGCCAGAATTTTCAGCAGGTCGGGCGATATAAGCGAACTGATTCCTTTTAACATAACATTATGATTTGATAAATTATTTTCTTATTTATACGGAACGGGAGGAACCGGACTGACAGCCGTCGTGACGTCATACTCCGTACGGTAATCGGGGTGCGCCCTGAATATCGTGTCTCTTCGTCCGTAATACGTTCCGTAATATTGACAGTTAGTATCCACCCAATTGGTAATTTGCAGCAGTTCTTCGGGTTTAAGTTTGATTTTGTCGTGAACCTTAGCCAGATGTTCCGCTTTTTTTTGCGCTTCCCGATTATCAAGTTTGATGTCGGGCGACAACATTGCAACCAAAACAGAGGCATAAGAACCGAACGTTTTGGCAGGAAGGTAACGGATGTTCCCGTTTTTCGGATGGTTTTCGCCGATTACAGGACCCAAAAGCCCCCTGTCTTGGACATAAGTAACCCATTTACCGTCAGATGAGACATAAAAACCTTTACCTTCAGTGGTGTATTTGGCGTCAATCTCGGACGGTACAGTGAAATAACTCTCGTCGGCAGCGATATAATAATCGTTCCCAGCCACAGCCAGTTTGTCGTTTGAAAGACTGTACGCTACTGAGCCTCCTACTTTACGGCGTTCGGGTACAAGATTTTCATACGATTCGTTGAACAGCCGTGTTTCTTTGCCCGAAAGACTCAGGTTTCCCTTTGTATTTGAAGCGTTGTGACAGTTGACGCAATGCCTGTCCCACACCGGTTGCACGTCGCGCGCGTAACTGAGCGTTTTTGCAGCGGAAGTTTCTCCGGCTTGAACGTATGGTGTTTCCACTCTGCGTTTCATTGCTTTTGGCGTATGTCTTCCGTTTGTACGGGGCGTCTGCGAAGTCGATTCATGACAGCCGATGCAGCTCCTTACTTCGCCGGGCATATAGTTAACGTATGTGCGTTCCGTCTGAACAGCCCTGAAATTTGCATCCAGCGCCTGTATAAAGATATTCCGTTCGGCGGGAACGAGAAAACGGGCAGAACCGTCGTCCTCCACAGTAACTACTCCATGCTGAATCTTCAGTCCGAGATGAGTGTCTTTTGTGACAGTAACATGCTGCTGATCATATTCGTCCTGAGTATAGGACGGTTTATAGAAACGTCTTGCTCCCCATGGACGGGGTACTTGTTCCAGTATCCGCAAATATTTAATCGAACCTTTTTCTACTCCGACCATTCCGCTATAAACGTCGGTAACAATACATTCGGCAAGATTGTTGTCTGCAAGTTCCTTGTTCGGATGCGATGGAATCACGGGAGGAATTTCGCGTGCAAGCAACGGCATCGGCCGGAAACAGGATATATCCTTATCGGAATATATTGGTTCTACCTGTCCGCCTTCGTATAAAAGACATAGCCGGTACGATTTTGCGTCATGCCATTCGGTACCTGTCGGCTTGTGCGAAACAATAAATTCAGTACGCGACAATGGATAACTTTCTCTGAACAAAGGACCTTTCCCGCTTGGGTCTTGATACCATTTCGACGTGTCCGCCTCACTGCGGAAAGCAAACCCCGGCTCGTAACGTATATCCGTATAAGGAGTCATGTATGTCATTGGTTCGTTAGTGCGGATGTTTTTCGCTGTATTGATACGGACGATTGTTCCAGTGCAGTTTTGCGGGCAATGAGGCGTCCCCGTAAACACATATTCGTTAGGCGAATTGGGGATAGGGCGTCCCATAATCATGGTCGTTGGAGCAGCCACGTCGTTGCCGTATATCTCCACCGAATTTGACCCGTCAGGGTTCATCGCCCACAGGCACTTTACGGATACGGCGCCCTTATCGACATATTCCCAGCGGGTGTACATGATTCGTCCGTCAGGCAGCAGGCAGGGCGTATTTTCCGAAACCGAACTGTTGGTCAGTTTACGCATGTTTTTCCCGTCGCCGTCTATCCTGTACAAAACGGTTGTGGGGAAAATATCCGGTGCATCGCACAAAATACCGAAATGACAACGTGTGGAAATAAAGGCGATTCCTCCATCGGGAAGATAGCAGGGATCGAGGTCTTCGGTACCGTGATGATAACCAGATATTTTATATGTACTTGTAATTTTATCCTCATCATCGGGCGAAAAAGTAAGTTGCTTCAACCCGCTTCCATCAACACCGACTTCGTACAGGCGGTAACCGACATCCGGACTTGCCTTGTATGCAAACACTATCCGTTTGGCATCGAACGAAATGTCAAAGGCTCCAAATACTCCTCCTGTGAGCGAAGGCGCTAACTCTTTCACTTCGCCGATCTTCAGCGAAAGGATACATAGATTTCCGCCCGGCATCCATTGCGAATTCAGAAATTCGGTGTAATAGTGATTACTGTTATACGTAAACCGCTTGACAAAGGCGATTTTTTCTATGCCCCGGTCAATAAGTTTGTTCCATACATTTTTTTCTTCCGTAACGGGAAAATATGTTTCACCGGGATTGGCTTGCGCTGTATATCCGTTCAACAAAACTGTCATTGTGATTATCCACAAAGTTTTCATATATAAATATTTATTTTTTAGTGCCGTCTTTCCGATTTTCCCGAAACATCCGGCAAACATGAGTCCGTTTAATGCGATTTTAAATATTTTCATGACGTAATGTCTTTTATTTCAATTGTAATATATGATACTTTTATGCCGCAAAGATAATATAATTTTATTACATAAACCGAATGTGATTTGAATTTTCACTCTTGATAGTTTTCATAAATACCGTTATACTGTCTTATTATGATTAAATTTACTAAAATATAATTCATTGGAAGTATTTTCAATCAATATTGACGACTGTTTTACCGAATCTCTGTTATTTCGAACCTGTTTTTGGCAGTGAAGACAATCGTTTAGGTCGGGATAGTCTTTCATTCTGTCTGAATTGACATATTCAGCCAACAGTTCTAATCCTTTATTGCGTTTTGATTGAATAGTTCGGGATACATAATTTCAGTTGAAAATGGCAAAACGCTTCAATTGTTAGCAGTACCATATAGAACAGCAGCGAAATGAAATAACTGTCATCGTTAGTCATGTCGATTGAAAATTTCTCCAGAATATTGGAGACGATATTTTCGTCTTTCACGATTTTTTATTATGGGTAAGATGCCGCAGACAAGCGTAATCCGTTTTCAGATTCATGTCCCGATTTTTTCCGACGGTTTTCCGATTCTTCGATAAACCGGGTCTTGTCGATATAAATATAATTTTGTGTCATGATATCCCTGAAATCCGAATTGCCATAAGGCTGACACTTTAATAATTCTGTTTTCATTACAATTATTTGCCAATAAAGTTATACCCAAAAGCACATGAAAATTTAGAATTTCCAAATGCATAAAATAATGGCTAAACCTTTTTTTTGATTCATTTTTTCTCACAGAATTGCTGCGTAAATTGTAAAAAAAATTATCGACACGATATTGCCGTTCCGGAGAAAGCTACGCAATTCTCTGATTTTTAGCGCAAAATCACAAGCAACATCGTGAGGTCACCAATAAAAATTCGAGTTAAAAAGTTTATCTATTTCTTAAAAACCCATGCATCTTCGGGACAATAACTCAAATTTAGCATGTTTTGGAGCGCTGTCTCCGCTTCCTGCAAAGTTTCGAACGAAACAGCCGATACGTGAGTTAAACCGCCATAGTCGAACAGCACGGGATTATATCCGTTTGATTTAAATAAGCTGAACATATTATCGGCGTTTGGCTTTTCTTCAAAGGCGCCTACAATAATATGATATGGCTTGGGCACTTGTTTTTTTACTTCTTCCTGTTCTCTTGCCATCATGGCTTCAAGTTTCAATTTTTCGGCTTGGCGGATACTGTCTAACTTATCCTGTTCGATGGTCGTCTCTTCCGAAACTTCTTTGGTTGACTTACCTAACACGCTTGTATTAAACCACTCACATCCCGTAAGACCTACCGTCAAAAACAG
>JAITBC010000317.1 GCA_031283785.1 Tannerella sp.
GTTGTTGCAGGGGAACTTGTAAACAATCAGGGTAGAAAAATAAAGATTATGGAGGACCTCAAAGGAAATTTTAAAGACATTTCGTCAATTCTTCTTTGGGGTAATGGCGGCGGCGACGGCGAGCAACCTTTTAATGAATTTGGTCCAAGTTTAGCTCATTACGCTCTAAACGATACATTGGTATTAATGTTCACACGGAATATTTGGGAAAAAGAAAATGGGACATCGGAAATCTACTACGCTACATCCGGATGCGGCTATTCTATTCTCAAATTTTCAAAAGGAACTGTTACGGGAAGAATCTTTACAACAAACTCCAACGAAGATGAAACAATTAGTATGGAAGAATTACAATCGCAATTATTTAATCAACGCTAATAAATAAAAAGGTAGTGGCACGAATTGTCAGATTTCACATTTTAACAATTTGATAATCATTAATTTATATGTCTGTTTCAGACGATATATGACACCACCAAAACGATTATATGACAGCGTTTCAGGAAATTCCTTCTGTAAATGAACACAAATATAATACAGGTAAACAGCATCCCCGACAATGCTCTGCGAAGACAGGAGAAAAAAAGCGGGAGGCTGTCCGAAAACAACCTCCCGCTATTATTAAGATACCGGAATTGAAAATTCATTATTCTTCGGTTGGAGAGATCAGTTTGTATCCTTTTCCATGTATATTGATGATTTCGATCTCCGGATCGTCTTTCAGCAGTTTGCGAAGTTTAGTAATGTAAACGTCCATGCTGCGTGCGTTGAAATAGTTGTCGTCTACCCAGATTGTCTTTAACGCATAATTGCGTTCAAGCACTTCGTTGGCATGCGAGCAGAGTAAACTTAACAATTCACATTCCTTTGTCGTGAGTTTTGTTATTTTTTCTCCGATTGTAAGTGTCTGTTTCTGGGTATCAAAAGTGAACTTGCCGAGTTTGTAGGAGGCCACGTCTTTCATTTTTTTGCCTTTGACTCGACGTAAGATTGCTTCGATACGCAGTAATAATTCTTCCATGCTGAACGGTTTTGTCAGGTAATCGTCAGCGCCGATTTTAAATCCTTCAAAGATATCCTCCTTCATTGTTTTTGCAGTGAGGAAAATTACCGGTATGTCCGGATTTATAGACCGAATTTCCTGAGCCAGTGTAAAGCCGTCTTTTTTCGGCATCATGACATCCAGTATACATAAATCGTATTTCTCTTTAACGAATCCTTTGTATCCGACTTCGCCGTCGGAGAAAAGATCCGTTGCATAACCTTTTGCTTGTAAGTACTCTCTTAAAAGCATTCCTAAATTCTCATCGTCTTCACAAAAGAAGATTTTTAATTGCTCTTCCATAACTGTTAATTTTTAATTGTTGGTAATGTTATAATAAATGTAGTCCCAATGTTTCCCAATCCGTTTTCCGCGCGTATAGACCCTTTATGATCTTCTGCCACTTTACGTACATAAGCAAGCCCCAATCCGAATCCTTTGACGTTATGTATGTTTCCTGTCGGGACACGATAAAAACGGTCGAATATTTTCTTGAGGTTTTCTTTTTTTACTCCTATTCCGTTGTCTTCTATTAAGATGATTACTTTTTCCCCTTCGTTGCGCGTACGTGCCATAAGGAGTAGCGGAACTCCTTCGCGGCGGTACTTCACAGCATTATCCATCAGGTTGAACAGCATATTTGTAATATGCATTTCATCTGCCAGTATCGTTGATTTCTCTGCCTGTAAATCAACCTTTATCGTACCGCCGGATTTTTCTACTTTTATTTTAAACGTATTTGCAATACCTGCTATCAGGTCGTTGACATTGAGTTCCCTAAGCTTAAGCGTTGCTTTCTGGTTTTCAAATAACGACATTTGGAGAACTTTTTCGACAAGGAAGCCGAGTCTTTTCGTCTCGTCGTTTATTACCATAGAGATATGCCTGAATACTTCGGGACTTTTTGATATATCAGCATCTTTCATCATCTGTGCGGCGATTGAGATGGTTGATACGGGTGTCTTAAGTTCATGTGTCATATTTTTTATAAAGTCGTTCTTCATTTCCGATAATTTTTTCTGACGGAAAATTGTAAAAATCGTTATTGTAAACGTAATCAGCAATATGATTGAAAATATGATGGATGGTATGAGGAAAGAAACCGATTCCGACAAATAATCTCCTTTTGTAGGAAAATACACTTTGATATAGTTCTGTTTTGACGGCGGGTCAACCGGGAATATAACCTGTGTTATGATTTCCGAACTTTTCGGTGTTCTTGTAAATGTTTCGCTTTGGTACACAACCTGTTCGTTATTGTTTACTACCATCAGTATAAACGGAAGATTCAATCCATTGTTCACAAACTCCGTTCTAATTGCATTTTGCAGGGACTTGAGGTTGATGCGTTTTTCTATCGGTATCAGGTATGCGGTATGTATATGTACGTAAGCTACGTCATCAAAGATTGCTTTTTGGCGGAAATAGCGTTCTCTTGTGTCATTCTGCAATTTTTCCGATGTCTTGATAATAGTTGATTTTGCGTTCTTCTCCTGTGGCCTTTGAATGTGCTGGCTTATATACTGGTAAGATGATTTTATTTCTCCAAATTCTTTTAATATCCCGTTAGAATCACGTTGCGTTATTTGCATGTTGATATTTTGTATCATCTGGTTAATATTCTGTTGATCCGGCGGATTTTTGTACATAAACTCCGTTCCACTCGAATAATTCTCGAGCGATACGCGAGCCTCTTCCTGTTCCAGTTCGCGCGATACCTTCTCCAGACTGCGCCTTACGGTCGATTCAAACTGTTCGTTACTTGTCTTAAATATGATTGCAATATATTGGACCTGCAAAAAAAGCAGACCAATAAAGGCGAAAACCATTACCCCTATCAGCATCCATATCATTGACTTTTTCATTTCTGTTTTTCCTCTTAATTTTACAAAACAAAGAACGGATAAATTGACTTAATATTCATATAAAAAAGGTAAAAAAATGACCTCTTATATGTTAAACATTGTTTATAAAATTTTGTTATCAATTCAGATAAGTATTCATTTCATTGTATATATTTATTTTATTAACAGTATATTATATCCATTTTTAGGGCTTAAAGATAATTGTTAATAAAATTCTATCAAACAAAAAAAATAAGACACGACCATATATGTAAAACTTCAAATTTAGCTTAAAATGTTAGTCCCGGATAGGCTTGTTACTGCCAAATTAATATATTAATACATTTTCTGCCTATATTTTTCTATCCATTTACGGGCATTGACAAACGCTTCGATCCAGGGGGTTACTTCGTCATTTTTGCGATTGGGCGGATAATATCCGCATTGCCACGGGAAGATCGCTCTTTCGGGATGCGGCATCATTGCAATATGGCGGCCGTCAGTCGAACATATGCCGGCTGCAGCCCACGGAGAACCGTTCGGATTAGCCGGATATCCTTCATAATTATATTTAGCTACTATATGATAGCGTTCTTCATCGTACGGAAAATCGAATTTCCCTTCGCCGTGCGCAACCCATACACCAAGTTTCAAGCCGCTAAGCGATCCGAACATGACGGAATTGTTTTTCGGAATCTCCAGGCTAATGAAGTTTGATTCGAATTTATGCGAATCGTTATGAACCATTTTATGTTTCTTCTCATGCTCGGGATAAAGCAGTTCCAGTTCTGCCATTAACTGGCAACCGTTGCATATGCCGATACTCAAGGTATCTTTGCGTTTGTAAAAACACTCAATAGCGCATTTGGCTTTTTCGTTGTATAAGATGCCTGCCGCCCAGCCTTTTGCAGATCCGAGAACATCAGAGTTTGAGAATCCGCCGCAGAAGACAATCAGGTTAACATCGTCGAGCGTTTCACGTCCGGTTGACAGGTCGGTCATATGGACATCCTTGACGTCGAAGCCTGCAAGGTGAAGCGCATAAGCCGTCTCACGTTCGCATTGTGATCCTTTGTCCCTGAGTACGGCTGCATTGATACTGCTTTTCCTGCGCCGCGACGCCGTAAGCCCGTACGATTTGAGCGTACCTTCGAAATTTTTATGGAACTTGTATTCCAGCGGCTGTATCTTGTAGTTCCCGAAACGGTTACCGGCACATTTGTTGCCGCTTTGGCGCATATCCAGCAGATAGGATGATTTATACCACACGTCACGCAGATAATCAATGCCGAAATGATATTGTGCACCATCTTTTGTTATCAGAATATGGCGTTCGTCGACAGGCCTGGCGATACAAACAAATCCTACTCCTGCCGATTGCATCAGCTTTTCAAAGATTTTCTTTTCTTTTACCTGGACAATTATTCCCGGATTTTCTGCAAATAATATTTTTATGATATCTTTTTCGGCCGTCGAATCAAGATTCACATCCATTCCACCTTTAATATTCGCAAAACACATTTCGAGTAATGCGGTAATCATACCTCCGGCAGATATATCATGTCCGGCAAGTATCAACTCTTTATCAATAGCATCCTGTATGGCATTAAATGCATTAAGGAAATAATCGGCATCTTTTACGGTCGGCGCCTCGTTGCTTATTTTTCCCAATACTTGAGCAAAAGCGGAACCTCCCAGTTTAAATGTGTCGCATGAGAAATCTATATAATATATGTACGCGCGCACATCATTTACTAATATTGGGGAGACGATTTTCCGGATATCGCTTACTTCGCCCGCTGCCGAGATGATAACTGTCCCTGGAGAGAGAACTTTGTCCTTACCGTATTTTTGTGTCATCGAAAGCGAATCCTTGCCGGTAGGTATGTTGATTCCCAATTTACAGGCAAAATCGGATGCCGCTTTTACGGCTTTATACAAACGTGCGTCTTCGCCTTCATTGCGGCATGGCCACATCCAGTTGGCGCTTAATGACACGCTTTTCAGGCGTTCGGACAAAGGCGCGAAAACGATATTTGTAAGTGCTTCGGCAATCGACATTACAGAGCCTGTTGCCGGGTCGATCAATGCGACTTGCGGCGCATGTCCGACGGATGTTGCTATTCCGGCTTTACCGCGGTAGTCCAGTGCAACGGCGCCCAAGTCGCTCAGCGGCAACTGCAGTTCGCCCTGGCATTGTTGCCGTGCGACCTTACCCGTAACCGAGCGGTCGACTTTGTTTGTGAGCCAGTCTTTACAGGCTACAGACTCAAGCTGAAGCACCTTTTCGAGATATGCGTGCAACTCCGGCATTTTATATTTCACCGGCGAATATTTTTCTTTCACCGTGTTGTCTTTCATAACAGTACGGGGAGGTTTCCCAAACATATATTCGAGTTTGATGTCGATTGGTTTTTCCCCGTCTTTTTGTTCGAAAACAAATTTCATATCGCCGGTTGTTTCGCCGACGATGTATATCGGAGAGCGTTCACGTTCGGCGATACGGCGGATGTGTTCGACATCTTTTTCTTTGATGAGCAGTCCCATACGTTCCTGGCTTTCGTTGCCGATTATCTCTTTAGCCGATAGGGTTGGATCGCCAATCGGCAATTCGGACATGTCGATATGTCCGCCCGTTGTTTCGACCAGTTCGGATAGACAATTAAGATGCCCTCCTGCGCCATGGTCATGGATGGATATGATAGGGTTATCGTCCGATTCAGCGATACTTCGGATGACATTTGCCGCACGTTTCTGCATTTCGGGGTTTGCACGCTGCACGGCATTCAGTTCAATGCCGCTGGAATATTGCCCTGTGTTAACCGAAGATACGGCGCCTCCGCCCATCCCGATACGGTAATTGTCGCCTCCGAGTATGACTATTTTTTCATGCGCTTTGGGAACGCCTTTCAATGCATCGCGTTTATTGGCGTACCCTACGCCTCCGGCAAGCATGATGACCTTGTCGAAGGCGAACATTTTATTATTCTCCGCGTGTTCGAATGTGAGAAGGGAGCCGCAGATAAGGGGCTGCCCGAATTTGTTTCCGAAATCGGAAGCGCCGTTTGACGCTTTTATCAGAATCTGTTCCGGCGTCCGGTAGAGCCATTTGCGTGGGATCAGCATGTTTTCCCATGAGCGCCCTTCTTCCGTACGCGGATAGGATGTCATGTACACGGCAGTTCCGGCAATCGGCAGAGACGCTTTCCCGCCTCCGAGGCGGTCGCGGATCTCCCCGCCCGTTCCGGTAGCTGCGCCGTTAAACGGTTCTATGGTTGTCGGGAAATTATGTGTTTCGGCTTTGATAGACAGAACCGTGCGTATCTTCCTGGCGACATAGAAATCCGGTTTGTCGCCTGACTGTGGTGCAAACTGTTCCACTTGAGGCCCGTCATTAAACGCCACGTTATCTTTATATGCAGACACGAGTTTATTCGGGTTGATGACGGACGTCTTTTTTATCATGGCGAAAAGCGAACTTTCCATTTCTTTCCCGTCGATGACAAATATTCCATTGAAAATTTTGTGCCGGCAATGCTCTGAGTTTACCTGTGAAAATCCAAAAATTTCGCTGTCGGTCAGTTTTCTTTTCAGCTTTTTACTTACATCATTCAGGTATTTTACCTCATCGTCGTTTAATGCCAGACCTTCTTCCCTGTTGTACAAATCGATATCGTCAATATAGATGATCGGGTCAGGTTCCCTCCCGACGGTAAAAATATCCTGGTCCAGTCCGTCGTAGATACGTTGAAGCATAGGATCGCGTTTTGCATCTTCCGACGAAACGGGAAAATATTCTTCGATACGGGAGATACCTGTGACAGCCATATTCTGCGTTATCTCAACAGCATTTGTACTCCATGGCGTAATCATTTCACGCCGCGGCCCGACAAACCAACCTTTTAATGTTTTTGTTTTAACCGGTTTTGCGCCGCTAAACAACCAAACTAATTTGTCCGTGTCACCGGGACAGAGTTCCTGTGCTGTTTCTACAGCCATTACTGTTTTTGAGGAAGATTGAAAAAACTGAATCATATATGCTTAATTGGTTAAAGTTCTTTTTATATCCGCTATTCTTATGCAAAGATAGTGTAAGTTGAAAGGAATACAAAATAAACCGTTTTATTTTTGTTTCATCAGGCGTCGTATTGTTCCGGTCTTCAGGTTTTTCCGATACGAAAAACGGATAATAGCCGGCCTAAATTTGCATCCGTTCGGATTAAATCTTAAATTTGCACCGTATTTTAAAATCAAACGTATGGGTTATGCTTGAACTGTTTTATACGGGAATGGTTGTCGGCGTATTAGTGTCATCTCCTATGGGGCCTATTGGAATGTTGTGTGTGCAGCGTACGTTGGCGAAAGGACGGAAATCCGGTTTTGTTTCCGGCATCGGCGCTGCATTTTCCGATTTGATTTATGCTGCGGTTACCGGTTTGTTTATGGGGCTTGTCGTGAATTTCGTTGAAGCGCATCAGCGTCCTCTGCAGATATTCGGAAGTATTGTCATGGCTGTTTTCGGTTATTATATTTTCCGGAACAATCCGGTTAAGAGCTTGCAGCGGAATCAGGAAAAAAAGCAGACGCTGATACAGGATTTGGTAACGGCATTTTTTCTTACGTTCAGTAATGTGCTGATTGTATTTCTTTATATCGGTTTATATGCGCATTTCGGATTTGTCTTGCCCGAACATTCGATTCAAATGACCGTTACCGGTCTGATAGGCGTATTGACCGGCGCGGTTTTATGGTGGTTATTTATTACATTTGTCGTTTCTTTGTTCAGACGATGGTTTAATATCAGAGGATTAAAGCTTATGAACAGAATTGTCGGGTCGGTTATCATCGTACTGGCTGTCTTTGGACTTATATCTTCCGTATACTCTATTAAATGATTGATAATTAAATATTTATATAATATGAAAGAGGCATTTGGTTTTTTGTTTTTCTTGATGTTGGCGACAAGTGTCGCAGGGTGTACTTCAAAAAATGAAGGCAAAAAAAGAGAAAATAAGGCGGAAGAAGTGCGGCCTGCGGGCACACCCGGAAATTTTGAACGGGCTGTGCCGCCTGCCGTGATAACGGAACCGCAGGAACGGGCGGATTATCTCATTACGCATTTCTGGGATAAATTCAATTTCAGGGATACGATGTATGCCCATGTCCCGGATATTACGGAGCAGGCGTTTGTCGATTTTATCGCACTGTTCCCGCATGCTTCGTCGTACGATAAGATTTCGGGGGGCGTAAAAAGACTGCTTACGTCGGCCGAGGTTGAGAATGTCATGTATAATTATTTCTGCTCGTTGGCGGAACGCTATCTTTATGAACCCAATTCGCCTATGCGTAACGACGAATATTTTATACCGTTCCTTGAGCATATAGTGGATTTGCCGAAAATTTCGGATGTCAAAAAAGTGCGTCCACGGCATCTGCTGGAGCTTGCGTATCGCAACCGTGCCGGTTCTAAAGCGGAAGATTTCGTCTACACGACGGCTTCCGGTAAAACGGGCAGGCTGTATGACCTTTCGGCGAAATATCTGTTATTAATGTTTTATAATCCGGATTGTGTGGAATGTCAACGTACGACGGAAATACTGAAACAGTCTCCTGCCGTCGCAGACGCCGTCTCGTCCGGCAGGCTGAAAGTACTGGCCGTATATCCCGATGAGAATCTTGAGGCATGGAAAAATCATCAGAAAGATATCCCACTGTCGTGGGTCAATGCGTATGATAAATCGCTGAATATAAAAAATAATGAAATATACGATTTAAAGGCAATACCTACACTGTATCTGCTTGATAAAGATAAGAAAGTAATACTTAAAGATACTTCTACCGGCGATATTCACGAATATCTTGACAGAAACAGGTAGGTATTGCGCTTTGGTTTATTTCCCGTTTTTCTCCTTATTTCTCGTCCTTCTTTGCTGATTTACTTTCGATAATATACGATATAATCAGTCCCAGACCTCCGAAGAATAATACGGACGAGCCATAGGCGATGGAATAAAAAGTGTCCCTTTCCCAATGATTTTGGCCGATCCTGTCTATGTATGACAGATTGACGCAAATAATCAAGCCGACAAATAATCCTAATCCCAAGCCGAGGAGAAGGCAGCCCGTACGCAATCCTGTAAAGGATTTCTTAGGGAAAGAGGGCAGTAAAGAACTAAGATGATTTCTCAGGATGGAAGGATCCGGAGGCGTCAGGTTCTGTCCCATTTTTTCGAGAAGCAACAGTCGTTCTTTCCTGCGTACAAACAGTTCAAATACCATGTAGGTAAAGTAAAAAATAATGCCTGTAATGAGCGGCGTTGTAATAAAATACATAATCTTGATAATTTAATGTTAATAATCTTGATAATTTAAAACTCACAATCTCATTGAGCGATAAAACGGAATATTTTCTTGTCCGTCTTGACCTTTTGACGCATTTTTCTCGACAGGTTACACTTTGCCGGTGAAATTTTTTCACTTATTCAGGTTAAATCTTTTTTTGAGGTGCTATTGATCTTTTTGATCCGTTATTCCGAAAAAAAAACATTATTTTTGTGACGGCATAAAAAAAACGAAAGGCGGCGGTGGTCGTGGTGTGCTGATAGCAAACCCGATCGGTACCGGCCAGGAGTTGAAGGATCTGCGCAACGAGTTGTGGATCGTTCAGGCGCCGGAGCTTCAAGGCCGCCGTCGCAACGATCTGGAAATACTGATAAGCATATTCGATCAGGAGAACCGAATGAGCGACCATCACATACCGAATCTGAACGTAGAGCGTCTTTCGGACGAGTACCGTCCCATAGTGCGCCGCTTGCAACAGGCAAAATCAGTCAAAAAAACGCCGGATGCAATGTCGTTACGCCTCGTTGTTTGAAGTAAGTATTTCTTCTATTTGTTTTTCGTCAAGATTGAAGTACGCCCGTAACTGCTCTTTG
>JAITBC010000390.1 GCA_031283785.1 Tannerella sp.
AATTTATTGGCATAAGTCAAAATGTTTTTGGTGTAACTGGTTTCAAACACGCCTTGTTCCCAAAGCCTTTTTGCACCCGATTCGCCCAAGTTGTAAGCCATTAAAACCTTGGCGGGGTCATCGTACTTTTCAAACAATCCGCGCAAAATGTACAAACCAGCCCGAATGTTTTGTGTAGGGTCAAGGAAATCATCAACCCCGATGGCTTCGGTCATTACGCTTGCGAGCGATGCCGTGAGCTTGTCGGGTTCAGCCACACCCAAGCTGACCGTGAGCGAGTGTTGGCTGTCCGCGTCGATTAGTAGCGTCCGCTTGCCCTGCCTTGCAAGCCCGAAACCGAGACTTGCGGTTGTCATTGTCTTCCCAACGCCGCCTTTCCGTGTGCCGATAAAGATTGTTCTGCCCATTGAGGCTTCCTCCTTTGCGGTGCGGAACTTCTCGCTGATTTGACGCTCGGCTTTTTAACGATGAATTGCCTCCGGTGGAGGCAAGAACGGAATCAGCCCCGATTTAATGATATAAAATTAGAACCATCCGGCTCAAACCCTTAATATATGTGGGTTTTACCGTTTGGTTCTATTATATCACAAGCCTCAAGCCGCCAAGTCTTGCTGTTGTCGGTGTCACGCAGGTAGCCGTATGGGATTGCGCTTGTGACGTGCTTGCCCTCGTGCGTTCGGGCGGTGTTAATCGCACGAATTTTTCTCTGTGCAGCAAAAAAGATATTTGCATTTAACCCGATAACCAAGCCGTTTGTTACACATCGTCCAAATTCCCGCAAAAGCAAACCGTCCGAACCAATGTCCGGGCAGTCACTCTGTTCATGCGAAATCTCCCGTCACCGACACGCCGCCTTTGAATGTAATCTCCACAGTTTTATCATTCCGCACGAGTATCCGCTCCGCAAGATGCCGTGTCAGCACATCGTCATATTCAGTCAGAATATGCTGGTTTTCTTCGAGCAGTTTCAGCACTTCCCGCATTGATTCATCCGCTTGATTATCAGCTTTTCTCCGTGATTTCTCAGTCGTGATAAAATCCCGCAGTGCCGATATGTCGTCTGAAAGCTGTTTGAATTTTGATGTGTATTCCGTTATGTCAATCCCCGCCGCACACTGCTCCGCCAATTTTTTAGTTTCATTCTGCAGCGCAATTATTTGATTTTCAGCGTTGGCAATCACATTATTATCATCACCACCGATTACATCTTTGAGATTGGTTTTTAATATTTCCGCAACCTCGCCTTTGATTTTGAAGAACCTGTTCATCGAATCAACAATTGTTTTATGAAGCTGTTCTTCGTTAATCGTAGGCAATTTCTTGCAGTATTTTTTCCCGCTCTCAAGCCGATTTATGCATCTCCACACTATGGTTTTTGCACCTTTTTGTGTCCAAGTTACCCGCCGGTACGGTGTGCCGCATTCTGCACATCGTAGTAATTCTGTTAGCGCGTATTTTGCACTGTATTTGCCGTTTTGGTTTTGTGCTTTTTTGTGACAACCGTCCTGCTGTTTCGCCGCACGATTTCAGATTGCACCTTATCAAAAACATCTCTGCCGATTATTCCAATGTGATGATTTTTAATTAGGTACGTCGGCAGTTCGCCGTGATTTTTTCTCACTTGGTGCGATATGCAATCCGCCGTGCATGTTTTTTGCCGCACAACATCTCCGGTTAGCGTGTCATTTTCGAGTATCCTTTTAACAGTATTTGAGTTCCGGTTTAAGTCGCCCTGCTTGGTCAAAAATCCCTTTGCAATCAACTCCGCAGCGATTTGTCGTTGGCTTAATCCGTCAAGAAACCGTTTGAATATAAATTTGATTGTTTCGGCTTCTTCGGGGACAATTTCAGGTTTTCCATCCGCGCCTTTTTGATAACCAAGCAGATATTTATAATTCAAACTTACCTTGCCTTGACGGAACGCTTCACGCTTTCCCCACGTCACATTCTGAGAAATTGATTCCGATTCCGCTTGTGCGAAACAGGCGAAAAGTGTGAACATCATCTCGCTTTTGGTATCGTCAAGCGTGTTCAATTTTTCTTTTTCGAATATAATCGGTATTCCGAGCAATTTCAGTTCACGCGCATAATTCAAACTATCGACCGTATTTCGTGCAAACCGTGATATTGGTTTAGCAAGAACAATGTCGATTTTTTTCCTTTTTACAGGCTTTTATCATACTCAAAAAGCCTTGCCGTTTGCTCACTTGCGTTCCCGTAATTCCGTCGTCTTGGAAAAATTTATACAATTTCCGGTTCGGATTTTCGCTTACTAATCGGTTAAAGTGTGATGACTGAGCCTCAAAACTGTTTTCTTGGTCGTCAAAATTCGTGCTTACACGAATGTACACTCCGATTGAACGCTGCCCTTTTGATTCACTTTTTTCAGTTTTGGTCGGCGGTATCACAACCACTGTCGGCATATTTTTCAATTTAATCTCCCCTTTTCAAAATCAACACCGCTTTGTCATCGCCAACCTGAATTTGTTCGACAATTTCAAGGAATTTGCTGACATCTTCATTGGTCGGCGAAGTTGAATTGCGCTTTCTGAGAATCCTCGTCACATCGCTCCGGTTAATAATTATCCGATTGCGGGGAGTCGCTTTAATCGCGCTGTATTTCAAATTTGCCGATTCAAAGCACTCCGCTTGGTCGGCGGCTATTTTGCCGTAGTCATCTTAAATCCGAACACTGCATTCTTTGGTTTTTCTGTCATTGCATTACCTAAATTTCTCCGTAAATTTGATACTGCAGAGCAGTTCAAATTTCGCTTGATTATGCGGTTTGAGCGCTATCCCGGTCTAATGTTGGCTGACATTCAATTAACCGCATATCAATCACATTTGACTGCTCTTGATATATCACTTCGTCAATTATATCTTGCATTTTCAGCTGTGAATAAGCGTGGTGTTGTTCACGCAATTTTGCAATTTCAATCTGTATACCGACAATGGCTTTGTTGTCAGATTTGTTTGCCGTATCTAACATTTCAAGCTGCCGTATTGCCGTGTGCAAAATATGATTGTTTGATTTTAGTTTTTTCACCACTGTTATAAATGCCGCAGTCAATTCTGTTTCACCATAACTTTTCTGTTCGCAATCATCACAGTTATCGTAATATTTGGCCCCACCAACGCTTTTCCCGCAGTTATATCTAATCGTTTCACGGCAGTTAGCTGCATAAAAACTGCGGTTGGAATTTATGCAGAAAACTTTTTGCTTAAACGGTGTCTGTAAACTTCCGTCACCTTTTGTATCGCCCCTGTTCCGCATCACATTTTGCACCTTGTCAAAAATTTCTTTGCTGACAATCGGCTCGTCGTGATTTTTAACGCAGTATAATTCCCGCTCACCTTTGTTGGTTTTGTAAACTTGGTTTTCGGTATAATGTTTGCCGAGAAATACATCGCCGTAGTAAACTTCATTTGTTAAAATTCTGCGGATAGCAACATTGCGCCATATTTTATCGCCACTCTGATTTAATTTGTCGGCAATTAAATGCGTTCCGATTCCGTTTAGGTACATATCGTAAATTTGTCGCACTATCGCGGCTTCGGGTTCATAAATTACGAATTTCTTATTCTCTTTTCTAAATCCATACGGCACAGTTCCAATGTCAAAAGTGCCGTCTATCATCCGCTTTTTCTGCCCCCACTGCACATTTATTGCGATTGATTTGCTTTCTTCCTCGGCGAATATGCTGTAAAACGTCAGCATCATTTCGCCGCTCATTACGCCTGTGTCGAGTTCCTCTTTTTCGAAATAAACGCTGATTCCGAGCGATTTTAATTCACGCAGTATGGTTAGACTTTCTTTCGCGTTCCGTGCAAATCTACTGACCGATTTGGCGTATATTCTGTCAATTTTTCCTTTTCGGCAATCGGTCAGCATACGCTGAAATTCCTCGCGGTTGTCAGCTTTTGTTCCGCTCTCGCGGTCGGCGTAAATCTCCGCTAATTGGTACTTCGGGTCAATTTTGAATTTGTCTGTGTATCGCTGAATTTGTTTTGTGTATGATTGTGACTGCTCATTTTCTTCGTTACGTACCCGGCAATATGCGGCAGATTTTCTGATTTTTTCGTTATTTTTGTTATCTTTGATTACAATAACTTCCGACATATTTTCACCCCGCTCTCTACCTTATTAATTGTTCCTTAATACAACAATACCACAATTTCCACTATAAAGCTATGTGGCAATACCAACGAATTTTTGCGGCAATTTTGCCAAAGATTCGTCATTGCGCCTATTCCACTCGCGATGCTGTTTCGGCGTTATCAAGCCTTTTTCAAGCATTTCGGCAGTGAACTTTCCCATAGTGTGTGCGGCGAATATTTTCTCCGATTCAGTCATTTTGATACGGCGGGAGGGCACTTTTTGCAGCACTTTTTCAGAAAAAATTTTGCGCTTTTATAAAATCGGCAAATTGCACAAATTTAAGCGACTGTTTTGTGCATTTTGACATCATAGCTTGGACATAAAAAAGCCCGCCGACCTTACGGTCAAACGGGCGCACTTCCCTATAATACTATTATACCACTTCAAAAGTCTGTTGTCAGTATGTAATTTAGTCTGTAATTTGGTATGTAATTTTTACAGACTGTACTGATAAACGGCGTTGTTATCATATCTGTTGCGTTCATATTTCGTAACGCTAAGTTTGCCGTCAGAATAATTTTTTCTCATATACTGCGGAACGACCATTCCCCATATGTAGAACCCCATTAATGCGACAGCCTCCTTTTTTCTTTAGTAGTAGCTTGAGCGGTCGATGTTCATAAATTCGAGCATATCGCTTTCCTTATAATGACGGCTGCCGGAGTATAAATCGAAAACAAGGTTGTAGTAAACATCGCCTTTGTCGGAGTAATCATGAACAAGCACCAACGCTTCGTCTATAATTTCCACAAGCCACTTCGTGCGGAAACAGGAAGTTACACGCTGCAAAAACGCTGACTTGTCCATGTCCCCTTTGTAGTCGATGAGGAATTCCGGCGCGACTTCCATTCGCTTGCTTTCGAACCCAATCCGCTCGTAAAAATCAACGACGCGGTCGGTCGCCTGAAAGCACACATCGCGGTACGCTTCAAGCAACAGCTTTGTTTTGTTGAAGTAGGAATCATAGTCCAACCCCGACACACTGTAAAGTAACTGTATCTTTTTGAGAGATGCGCTCAGCCTCATAATCTAACCTCCGCAAAATATTTTCAAAAATTTTCGACAGGGTATTGACAAGCTATAACTTTTTCGGTATAATAAATATAGTTCATCAACTTCCGAATATTATTATAACACAAAATTTTACTCTTGTCAATAGAAAATCGGAAGTTACGGAATAAAAATTTATGAGGTATCATTATGAACGAGATAAAAAAGCCTGTGGGCGAAAAGATTGAAGAGGCGCGTGAACTGCTCGGGTTGTCGCAGCGTCAGCTTGGGGAGATGGTGGGTGTGTCCGCCCGAACTATTTATTCCTACGAGATTAAAGGCGCGAAACCGCGTCCGTCTACGCTGAGGAAACTTGCGAACACGCTTAAAGTGTCTACAGAATATCTTGAGCGTGACGATATTGATGACCCGCTGTACGGTATGGAGCGGAAAGAGGATATGGATGCTGTCCGTGAGAAGTACGGCAATAAAACGGCGCGGGAACTCGATTTTCTGCTTGAAAAGAACTTGGCGTTGTTCGCGGGCGGCACGGTCAGTCAGTCCGCAAAAGACGAATTTTTCCAAGCTGTGATGCAGGCGTATGTGTTAAGCAAAGACAGGGCAAAAGAGAAATTCGGTCATCGAAAAACTGACGTACCTGATGCGTAAATGAAGTTGCGGAGGTCACGGAATTGTATAATAATTTGAATAAAATCATCCAAAAGGTGAAATCTGTCAAGAAAATTTATGACGGAAACAGCCCGTACAGACCGGCTGAAGCGTTGGATATAGAAGTTCTGTATTTTCCGTTGGAGGATTTGCGCGGATTCTTCACTAACTTCAATAGAGTAAAGATCATCACGTTGAGTAATAAATTGGACAAATGGGAACGACACTCGGCTTTATTTCACGAAATCGGGCATGCCTGCATACATGAAAAAGAGGTGCTTGATATGCCCGGCGCGGCGGCGTTTCTGCAAAAAACAAGCCGCCGAACACGAGTACGAGATTGAGGCGAATTACTTCTTTGCCGAGATGCAATCAGCGATGATGACTTGCTTGAAGCGTGGAGTGATGTGGATTATTTTAACTTTTTCAGTTTTGCGAAGTCTTTTAGTGTGCCGCCGGATATCCTTGCTTTGAAGTATAAATTGATGGAGTATAAGGGATATAGCGATGTTCCGAAAGTTCCGATTGTTCCGCAAGGGGATTGTATGGGGCGGGAACGGTTGTTTTATGATTGAAAAAGCGCATCATAAAACACTTCAAAGGCAGTTGATTCTTGCCTAAAATATATTTTTTAATAAAACAAAGCGCCTTTCAAATACAAAAGGTGCTTTGTTTTATTAAAAAATATTAACATTTGCTAATGTGGCTTATGATTTACCGCATGGTTACTTTTTTATCGGCGTATCGGTAATCACAATTGCG
>JAITBC010000419.1 GCA_031283785.1 Tannerella sp.
GATTTATTGACGCCGGACAATAACCGGATAACAAAAGGTTACTGAACAAAACCGGAAGGAGGCTGCTCAAAAGTATTGGGCAGCCTCTTTTTACTGCGATGACGTCATATTTTATTACCGGCTGAAACGGAACAGGACGGCTTTGCTGCGGATATCTCCCTGCCGTCCGGAGGTGGCTAACCGTTCGAATTTATACTGTGAGCCGTAGCGTTCCCGTACTTTCTCGACGTCTTTCTCTGTTGTGAGGAAATATCCGCTTTCCGGTTTTTCTTTTTCAAAGTCGCGGAACGTGTTATTCAGATAAAAATTCATGCCGTAAAGGTTCTGGTATTCGCGTAGATTGTTCATTACGAAAATGTTGTTTCCCGGTCCGTAATCTCTGCTTATCCGTTCGGCAAAAGGCCGTGCGGAAGCATTGTTTTTCAGGTTTCTCATTACAATGCCGTCTATGAAAAGGTTGATGCTGAACGTCAGAAGTATCGTGGCATACAGTATCTTGAGGTTGATATGTCCGGTCAGGTGGAATATAACCGTAATAATTGAAATAAGTAACATGGTCATGATGGTCATGCTTGCGATGTTGTCGTATGCGAACAGGCTTGTGATGCTCTCGATGGCGTTAAGCACAGCTTCCCCTGTGGTGAACTTTGCCGCGACTGCGTTGAGGTCTATCGCCTGTGTCATGACTGCCAGGCCGGTGATAAAGACGATGGAGGCGATGCCCGTCAGTACGCATGCGAAGATGCGGTTTACTTTTGAACGGTTTTCCGTTATGTAGATGAAATAATGCGCCAGAAGGATGGACAGGAAAGGGTAGGCAGGCATCAGGTAGACGCTTCGTTTGCTCGACGGAATGGTGTAAAAGAAGATAATGCAGACGGCAGCTACAAGGCTGAAACGTTTCATCTTTTCAAGCGATGAAAACCAGCGCCGGGCATCTTTCAGGATTTGTCCGAATGACTTGTGAGGCAAGCGCCATTTAACGCCGAACAGTGAAAATACGAACAATAATGTCCATGGTATAAATCCCGAAAGAAGGGTGATGAAATTGTAAAAGACGCCTTCTTCATGTCCCAGGTCATAACTGATGTTACTTTCGCTCAAATGGAAGAAACGCCCGAAGTTCTCTGCTAACGCTATATTTAAGAAATCTTCGCCTCCCAGCCTGTATGCTTCGATATACCACAACATCGGGATAAACGCCGATGAAACGCCTATATACATGAGTGATTTGAATACCTTGCCGAAACTGTATTTGCGCAGCAGGAGCAGGTAAATAAAAAATATGAACAGGGGCAGGATAATTCCGACCGGACCTTTTGTGAGCACGGCACAACTGAACAAGAAAGGTATTATAACGGGCAAGCCTTTCAGTTCGAGCCTGTTTTCCCACCGGTAGAGTTGCATCAGGCCGAGTACGATGAATGTCGTCAGCAGCATGTCGACGCGTGCGGTCATCCCCGCTCGATGTATTTCGAAGCAGGTCGCCAGCAGGAGCGTAGCGATGAAAGCCTCCTGGAAACGTATTCGTTTCCCGAAAAAAGCCAGTACGCATCCAATAAGTATGATTTGCGCCAGAGCGGACGGCAGGCGCGACGTGAACTCGGAGATATGTCCGCGAGGCAATGAAAAAACAGCCATAAGCCAATGTGCCATCGGCGGTTTATAGGCAAATTCGCCTGCATATACTTCCGGCAAAATCCAGTTGCCGGTCTCAATCATTGATACGGCGACAGAAGCTTCGCGGGGTTCGCCTTTCGTATAAAAATCACTGTTCAGCCACGGCAAAAGCGCTGTTGAACAAACGATTATCACCGTAGTGATAGGTTTCTGAAGATACAGGTATTGAAGAGCCGATGTTCTCATAATTATCTTGGCGCTTTATGATATAAATAAATAGCGATAAACGTATAAAGGATGTTGGGAATCCACGATGCAATCATCGGGCTTACAAGTCCGCTGACAGCAAAAGACGACGTGACCGTCATGAACAGGATATAAGAGAAACTTAATCCCAATCCGATGCCGATGTTCAGTCCCATCCCCCCTTTTTTCTTATATGACGATAAAGATACGCCTATGACGGTAAGGATGAAAAATGAAAATGCATTGGCAAAACGTTTGTGATATTCTATTTCGAATGTTTGAATGTTTCCGATACCTCTTTTTTTCTGCCGTTCAATATACCGTGCCAGTTCATGGCTGGTCATCGTTTCACAGTCGTTTTCGGATATCAGGAAATCGGCGGGCACAAACATTAATGTCGTATCGCGCCGCGATCCTGTCGTTGTATGTTCATACATGCCGTCGAAATCGCGCACAATATAATCGATGATTGTCCATTTATACAGCGAATCGTATTTGATTGAATTGGCCGTGAGGCGTGAAACGAGTGTTTTCCCTTCAAAACGTTCGAGCGAAAAGCTATAACCCATCTGCGAGGAATTGTAGTATCGGTCAAAATAGGCAAAAATTCCGGGTTCGACTTCAAGTTGTACATTGCCGGCAAATTCAACTTTGTTTTTTTTGATATAGCTGTATTCAAAGTTAAGGCGTTTCTCGTTTGCCGGCGGGATGATATATGCGCTTAAAATAAACATTGTCAGGGCTATTATGCCGGCGGAGATCGCATAAGGCATCATCAGCCGGTCGAAACTCATACCGGTCGACAGCATTGCAATAATCTCCGACCGGTCAGCCAATTTTGATGTAAAGAAAATAACGGCGATAAATGTAAATAATGAAGCAAACATACTTAAAAAGTATGGTATGAAGTTCATGTAATAATCGAAGATTATCTCTTCCGACGTAACTTCCGGAGCCATAAACTTGTCAATCTTCTCATTTACGTCGAAGACGACGACAATCAGGATAATACCGCTCATGGCAAAGACAAACGTACCGAGGAACTGCCTGATGATATATTTGTCTATACGTTTTAGTTTGAACATCTTTGACTTCATATTCGTTTATTCAGTTCCGGGATAATACTTCTTTTCCACGAAGAGAAATCGCCTTCCGCAATGTGCGAACGTACTTCTTTCATAAACCGGAGGTAAAAAGCCAGATTATGAATGGAGGCAATCTGGAGCGCCAGAATCTCGCCGGCCTTAAACAGGTGATGAAGATAGGCTTTGCTGTATGTCGTATCGACAAAAGAACAGGCGTTTTCGTCGATCGGCGAAAAGTCGTCCGCCCACTTGCGGTTACGCATATTCATCGTCCCGTTTATCGTAAATAACTGCCCGTTACGTCCATTACGGGTCGGCATGATACAGTCGAACATATCGACGCCCCGTTCGACCGCTTCCAGAAGATTGACGGGAGTGCCTACTCCCATCAGGTAACGCGGTTTGTCTTTTGGCAATATTTCGTTTACAATCTCAACCATTTCATACATCTTTTCGGTAGGCTCGCCAACCGCAAGGCCACCTATCGCATACCCGTCCGCTACGGTATCTGCTGCGTTTCCGGCGGCCTGCCTGCGTAAATCCGGATAAACACATCCCTGTACGATCGGGAAAAAGCTCTGGTTATAGCCATATTTAGCTTCTGTGTCGTTGAAGCGTCCAACGCACCGTGAAAGCCACAATTCCGTAAGCGCTAACGATTTTTTTGCATAGCTGTAATCCGCATTGCCCGGGCAACATTCGTCAAAAGCCATGACGATATCCGCACCGATCGTTCGTTGTATATCCATTACTTTCTCAGGCGAAAAGAAATGTTTGCTCCCGTCTATATGCGATCGAAATTCGGCCCCATTGTCGCTTAACTGCCTGTTTTCGGCAAGCGAAAATACCTGGAATCCCCCGCTATCGGTCAACATCGGACGATTCCAGCCGTTGAAGCGGTGAAGACCGCCGGCCTTTTCCAGTATATCCGGTCCCGGTCGCAGATATAAGTGATACGTATTGCCAAGTATTATCTGCGCATCAATATCGTCCCGCAATTCCGTCATGTGTACGGCTTTTACCGTAGCCTGCGTCCCTACCGGCATAAAAACAGGCGTTTCAATGCATCCATGACCGGTCGTAATCGATCCTGTACGTGCATTCGAAGCCTTATCTGTATGTTCTATTTTAAAGTCCATTTCATAAATTAACTGCAAACGTACAAAAAAATTTCTTTCAACCTCCTATAAAATAATTTTTTGTCTCCAGGAAAAGCATAATCGGGTAACTATATGAAAAAATACCATGTATATGGTATTTCCTGTCTGGAAATAACCGAATATTTTTGCCGGATAAATTAAATAAGTCATATGGCTGTTTGTGGTGGCTCAACGGTAAATCAAGCTACATGCAACAGCAAAGCCGAAAAGTGTTTGAAGGGCTTCTTTTCCCTGATGCCCCGGCGTATCGTCATCGCTTAGCAACCGGATATGGCAATTTATCAACAGTTTTACCGCCGGTACAAAAATAATGATTTTTTCGGAATAACGGATCAAAGAAAAAATCAGTAGCGCTCAAAAAAAGATTTAGCAAAAAAAAATGACGGTTTATTTGGCGGCTTGAAAAAAGTGAGTATATTTGCACCCGAAAATAAATGCTTGATAAATGAGACGTTATTTTAATACATACTTCTATTTTTACTTTTACTTTAGCAGGTGAAGGCAGGAATTTTGTATGTATTAGAGATTGAGAAGAAAATTTGAGATTAAAAATATAAAAGTCCTGCCGTAACGACGGCGGGACTTTTTTTATTTTGGGGAAGGGAGGGGTGCAAGACATTATTATTTGGAGTTTAGATATTAAATATGATATAAAAGATGAATAAAGTTGCAATTCAGGGGATTATTGGCTCATATCACGATATGGCAGCCCATTATTATTTCGAGGGAGAAGATATTGAAATTGTCGGATGTAATACATTCGGAGAAGTTATAAAACAGATACATGACGACACGTCGGTCATTGGTCTTATGGCAATCGAAAATACGATAGCCGGCAGTTTGTTGCAGAATCATGAACTTATCCGGCAGAGCGAGTGCCTGATTATCGGGGAGTATAAGTTGCGTATATCACATTCGCTTGTCGCTCTGCCGGGTATGCGTCTGTCGGAGGTGAAAGAGGTAAACTCTCATCCCATTGCGTTGATGCAGTGTGCCGAATATCTTCAAACGTTGTCCGGCATAAAGATTGTAGAAAAGGAAGATACCGCGTTGAGCGCAAAATGGATTGCCGAACAGAAATTAGACGGTCATGCTGCGGTATGCAGTAAATTGGCCGCCGAAATTTACGGCCTTGAAATACTTGCGGAGGGTATCGAAACGAATAACAGGAATTTCACCCGTTTCCTCGTTATCGCCGACAAGTGGAACGCAGAGGATATTATGCGAGGCGTAGCGAAGAATAAATCGTCTGTCGTTTTCGCCCTGCCTCACACTGCCGGAAGTCTCTCCAAAGTGCTGACGATATTGTCGTTTTATGATATGAATCTGACAAAAATACAATCGCTGCCGATTATCGGACGGGAATGGGAATATCTGTTTTACATAAACCTGACTTATATGGATTATACCCGATATAAACAGGCTCTGGATGCTATTATGCCGTTAACGAAAGACTTGAAAATACTTGGAGAATATGCAGAAGGAAAACAAAGTATTTGATGGCTCTCCTCTCGTCGCCGGGCAGGGACGGTTTCCCGGTATTCGTCCGGCAGGCAGGGTCGAGAGTGTGGAGGAATATTACTTTTCGAAGAAACTGAAAGAGATTGCGGAGATGAACGCCGTCGGTAAAGATGTCATTAACCTTGGCGTCGGCAGTCCGGATATGCCTCCCTCGCAACAGACAGTGGAGGTCTTTTGCCGCGAAATACGGAAAGATGACGCGCACGGTTATCAGCCGTATGCAGGTATACCGGCTTTGCGCGAGGGATTTGCAGAATGGTATCTTCGCTGGTATGGCGTGGAACTGGATGCCAAGCGGGAGATTCAGCCTTTGATAGGTTCGAAAGAGGGTATTTTACATGTCTCCATGGCTTTTCTTAATCCGGGAGACGGCGTGCTCGTCCCCAATCCGGGATATCCTGCGTATACGTCGGTAAGTAAACTGGTCGGCGCAGACATTATCCCGTATAAACTGGAAGAAAATAACGGCTGGTATCCGGACTTCGACGCACTGGAACGTTTGCTTGCAGAAAGGCGTAAAGCTGCTAAACCTGCCGTCAGGCTGATGTGGACGAATTATCCCAACATGCCCACAGGAGCCGATGCGAGTGCAGGACTGTATGAGCAACTGGTAGATTTCGGATGCCGTCACGGAATAGTCATCTGCAACGATAACCCGTACAGTTTCATCCTGAACGAACATCCGCAGAGTATTTTAAGCGTTTCGGGCGCTAAAGAGATATGTGTAGAACTTAATTCGATGAGTAAGTCGCACAATATGCCCGGCTGGCGGATGGCGATGCTTGCGTCGAACGCCCGTTTTCTGCAATGGATATTGAAAGTAAAGAGTAATGTTGATTCCGGGCAGTTCCGACCGATGCAGTTGGCCGTTGCAGAGGCGCTTAAAGCCGGAAAGGAATGGTACGACAACATGAATGTCGTGTATCGTAGCCGCCGTGACGTTGCAGGACGGATAATGGAAGCATTGGGCTGTACGTACGACGAAAGACAGGTTGGAATGTTTCTGTGGGGGCGTATATCCGATGAGGCGGAAAGTGGGGAAACACTGGCAAATACGGTATTGTATGAGGCAAATGTGTTTGTCACGCCCGGTTTCATTTTCGGGAGCGCCGGCGACAGATACGTACGGATATCCCTTTGCTGTAAAAATCATTTATTGGAAAAGGCGCTTGAACGGGTAAAGCAAATCGCCTGCCGAACGAAAACAGGCCGGGACACACGGTCGTTGGATGTGAATGTTGAATAAATTTAAAAATGAAGTTATATGGAAAAATTGGAATTACAGTCAATTTTACTGCCGGGCGTGGAGGAGAAACGTCCGCTGGTGATTGCCGGTCCGTGCAGTGCGGAGACGGAAGAACAGGTGTTGAATACGGCGAAAGCTTTAGCCGCAAAAGAGATAAAGATCTTTCGTGCCGGTATATGGAAGCCGCGCACGAAGCCGGGAGGCTTTGAAGGCGTAGGTTCGACCGGGTTGCTGTGGTTAAAGCGTGTTAGAGAGGAGACAGGCATGTACGTGTCGACCGAAGTTGCAACGCGCGATCATGTGTTTGAAGCCATTAAAGCCGGGATCGATATTTTGTGGATTGGCGCACGTACATCGGCTAATCCTTTTGCCATGCAGGATATTGCCGATGCACTGCAGGGTGTTGACATGCCTGTTCTGATTAAGAATCCTGTCAATCCCGATATCGATTTGTGGATAGGCGCGATAGAACGTATTTACGGGGCGGGGCTTCGCCGGATAGGCGTCATTCATCGCGGCTTCAGTTCGTATGATAAAAAAATATACCGTAACCTGCCGCTGTGGCACATACCGATAGAGTTACGTCGCCGTTATCCGAATCTTCCTATCCTGTGCGACCCGAGCCATATTGGCGGCAAACGCGAGTTGATAGCCCCGCTGTGTCAGCAGGCAATGGATCTTAATTTCGACGGCCTGATTGTCGAATCGCACTGTAATCCTGATGAGGCATGGAGCGATGCCTCACAACAGATAGCGCCCGATGTACTCGACTATGTGCTGAATCTCCTCGTCATACGCGATGCTATGCAGACAACCGAAAATCTTACGGAGTTACGCCATCAGATAGACAGTATAGACGAAGGCTTGCTTGAGCTCTTGGCCAAACGGATGCGTATATCGCGCGAGATCGGTATTTATAAAAAAGAACATAATATGCCGGTCCTGCAAACGCCACGTTATGGCGAGATACTGGAAAATCGCACCAGAATGGGCGCTTCAATGGAACTGAACGTCGATTTTGTAAAAAAAATCCTTACGGAAATACATGAAGAATCCGTCCGTCAGCAGGTGATAATAATGAATAAATAATGTATATAAAATGAAAATATTAATATTGGGCGCGGGAAAGATGGGGTCTTTCTTCACCGATTTGCTTAGTTTTGAACATGATGTGGCTGTATTGGAAAAAGACCCTTTGCGGATGCGTTTTATTTATAATGCTATCCGTATGCAGTCGCCGGAAGAGATAAAAGATTTTGCGCCGGAGCTTGTCATCAATTGTGTTACGCTCAGCCACACTGTTGATGCCTTTAAACAGGCGTTCCCGTATCTGAAGCCGAACTGTATCATTTCGGATATCGCTTCGGTGAAGACAAACCTCAAAGAGTTTTATGCGACATGCGGCTTCCCGTATGTGTCGACTCATCCCATGTTTGGCCCTACTTTTGCCAATCTTACCAACCTTGCGAAAGAGAATACGATTATCATTTCGGAAGGCGATTTTCTGGGGAAAATATTTTTTAAGGATTTATATGACAGGTTGAACTTGAACGTCTTTGAATATACATTCGAAGAGCATGACAGGGTGGTTGCCTATTCGCTCGGCATCCCGTTTGCCTCTACGCTGGTCTTCGCTGCGACAATGGTGCATCAGGATGCGCCGGGTACGACATTCAAACGTCATATGAAGATTGCCCGCGGGCTTCTGTCGGAAGATGATTACCTGCTGACGGAGATATTGTTTAATCCGCGTACTCCTGACCAGATAGCGCGTATTCAGGAGAAACTGACTGCCTTGCAGGAGATAATAGCGGCAAAAGATACGGCAGGGATGAAGGAATACCTTGATGATGTAAGGGGAAAAATCAAATAACGGGATTTAAAAAACCGGCGCTTTTATCCCGAAATAAAAACCTCTTTCACCCATTTTGTTTATAGCATAACTGCAGTTGAGTACGATATCGTAGTAGGTTACAAGGTCAAGCCCTATGCCGCTTCCCCACAGGAAGGTGTTTGCCAGCGTATTGCTCTCCTGACGGTATGAATGGTGTACGTATCCGATATCGTACATCAGTTTTGCGTATAAAGTGAAATGTATTTTGGTGAATTTTGCAGAACTGTTCCCGGACCACAGGTTGAAAATCTTTTTCGGCATGACCAAAAAACGCAGATCGTTGTTGAGGATCGTATGATGCTGTCCGTCTATGACGTAATAATCGTACCCCGTGATATATTTATCTTCGTATCCCGTGTGGCGGTCATAGATGTATGCCCGCCTGTTTTTGAACGAAGTGCCGGCATTCAGCCTTGAGCTCCAGAACCAGCGGGGGAAAAATTCCCGGTAATACTGGAGTTTCACGTTCAGTTCGCCATAGAAAAAGCGCATTTCGTCGGCCGTTATTCCCGTTACATCCGCGCCGATATAATAGCCTTTTGTCGGGTAAACGATATAATCCCGGTGTTCGTAACTGTATCTGTACGAAAAAAGGAATGTGTTGTTTATAAGGTTATCCGTCCCCCAGTAATCTTCGTTCAGCATTAATACGGTATCGCCTAAATGCTCCCATCGGTATCCGATATCAAAGGAATGAGTCATGCGGATTCCCGGCCTGTACGAATAGCTGATTACGCCTTCGACCGAGCGTTCCGGAAAACGGTTGGGATCTTTCACATATATCACTTTGTCGTTCGACGAGCAGGTGTTGATTGTCTTGTTGTACAAAGCACTCATGCTGAAACCAAGCAGCTGGGTGCGCTTTTTGTCTAATGCAATATTCGAATAGGCGACCCTTCCGCCTTTTTCGTATCCGAAATAATCGCTTAACGTGATTTTATGCCTCATACCGAAAACGTTGTATATTCGCATCCCCCAGCCGATGGTTATACGGTCGAACTCTTTCTCGTGCAGCCAGCTGCTCAGGTTGCGGTCTTCGAATTTGAGGCTGGCCTGCGGCCAGTAATACCACCTTTCTTCGACACGAATCGTCACTATACACGACAGACAATCCTCCCTGTCGAGCGAATCGGGCATATAATCAATGTAAACAAAGTTAAAAAGCGATATGTTATTCAAATTTTCCGTTGCGACATTCAGAAGATAAATAAGTTTGTCTTCCGCCATGATTTCTCCTTCCCGGAATGGCAGCTCCCGCAGAATCGTGAAATCTTTCGTTTTCCTGTTGCCGGATATGCGAATCTCCGATATGCAAATATCAGATGCAATCAAATCTCCGCATATGGCAAATACCAGAGAAATACACGTTATTGTTTTTGTTATCATTGCTTTCATTGCCTCAAATATAGTAACAATTTTTTGAACCGAATAAAAAAGTCGAAAAATATACGCGCAGAGTATCATTTTTTTTTGCAAAAGAGAGAATCGTCATGTTTTTTTATTCCGGTTAATAATGATATATTTGCAGACAGTTTAAAAAAAACGATCAATTTATTAATTAAAGAATCTATGAAATCTATTTCTCGAAGAACAGCAATTAAGACTGCGCTGGCAACAGGCGGTGCGCTTCTGGCAACGAGCGATGGTGCGCTCCAGGCGACAGGCCGCCGTATGGACGTTGCGCCGCCCGTCGACCGGTCGGAAAAAAAAGAACCTCTTAAAGGGAACATTCGCCATTCGGTAAGTAAATGGTGTTTCGGCACGTATCCGCTGGATGAATTTTGTGATATCTGTAAAAATATCGGAATCGAATCGGTCGAATTACTCGACCCGAAAGACTGGCCGGTTGTTAAGTCGCATGGCCTGACTGTCGCAATGGCGCAGGGTGCGGGGCTGGGTATAGACCGCGGCTTTAATGACCCCTCGCTTCACGACGAACTGGTCGCAAGTTATGAGAAAGTCATCCCGATGGTAGCCGAGGCGGGCTTGACCAATCTGATATGCTTTTCGGGACGGCGTAACGGCGTCACCGACTTGCGGGGATGGGAAAACTGCGAAAAAGGGCTGAAACGGATTACTCCCATAGCGGAAAAATACAATGTCGTGCTGACCATGGAACTGTTGAACAGCGTAGGACACAAAGATTACCTGTGCGATCATACCGTATGGGGTGCAGAACTTTGCCGGCGTGTGGATTCGCCGAGTTTCAAACTGCTGTATGATATTTACCACATGCAGATAATGGAAGGCAATATCATCGATCACATCCGTAAATATCATTCCTGTTTCTCTCATGTCCATACCGGAGGAAATCCGGGACGTGCGGAAATAGACGAGACGCAGGAACTTTACTATCCTGCAATCATGCGCGCCCTCGTCGAAGTCGGATATAAAGGTTTTGTGGGACAGGAATTTGTCCCCGGACAGCCCGATAAGATTGCATCGCTGGAGAAGTGTATCCGTATCTGCGATGTATAGCCTCGTAAGCAGCCTGCGCCGCCGTCGACAGTGACGGTACAGGCGTTGTTGTGGCCGGGGGGACAGCAGGCCCGAGAGGCTGTCGGCTGTGGCTGTGGTGGTGAACTGTCGCCACCACAGCACGCCGTCGAACATGCAGATGCGTGCCACATTGCCTTTCTCGGCGAGGATGTACAGCGCCCTTCGTTCGACCGTACGCTACTCGCGGCAGCCCACTGGCCGGGCGTCTTGCTGCCGAAAAGACACAGATAGAGCGGATCGTCGCGCTTGCCGGTCATTGTTCCCGAAACAAGGATACCGGCATGACTGTCCCTGTCGGGATCAACTATTGACCGGATATTCGGTATGTGTGGCAGAACAGCAGTCTATTTAGTAGATGTTGCCGTCGCTGCCGCCACTCCACCACATGCGTGTCAGAAAAATCCTTCTACTGCCGGCTTACCGTATTGAAGCCGGGCAGTATTCATTTCTTTTCTGCGATATTGAAGTTATCCGGAAGACGGACAACTTTTATTTTTTTCCATCTTTTATTTTTTGCGCGTCGGCAGCTGCTTTTTCTGCTTTCTTTTGGGCATTTTCAGCTTTTATGGCTGCTTTTTCTGCTGCCGTTTTGCTTTTGATAGCTTTGTCGATAATATTTTTTTTCGACTTCAGTTCTTTAAGTTGATCTGTTTTTGCCGTTAATGCTGTTTTCAGATCGCTGTTTTCCCGGTCTGCTTTCAATTTAACTTTAACGGTTTTGATTTCCAGTTCCAGAATTTTGATTTCCTGTTTGTACTGATTGCTTAATTCTTTGTCGCTCAACACAACCTTATCCTGAGCCTCGACAGAGCTGATTACACCGGTCAGCGCTATCGTCATAAATAATAATAGTAAACGTTTCATATCGAATAAATTTAATATATATAGATGGCAAAGGTAATACTTTTTCTGATATATCGCGTAAAGTGGGTTAAATCTTTTTTTAGGTGCTATGAAAAATAACCGGCCCATTCAATAGAGAAAGAAATCTTATTT
>JAITBC010000462.1 GCA_031283785.1 Tannerella sp.
TCGCCGTTTTTCGCTATCCTTACGCTATCTGCAAGGCGGGGACCAACCGTTATAAAACAGTATCTGCTCTCTACGCCGTCGTCCGTTACGGCATAAAGCGTATCGAGGCCCGGAGCCAAAGCTTTCATATAACAAAGCGTATCATTTTTCACCGAATCTATCCTTGCTATACTCTCATTTTTATTCACCCATCTCAATGGCGATTTAAAGGTTGCGGAATCGGGATATACTTTAGCTTTCAACACACAGACGGTATCATTTTTCAGGTTCATCCCGACAGCCGACGAATTTAAAACGACACTGTCCACAGGAACGATCACCGAGACAAAACATGAATCTTTATATCCTCCTTCAAACGTTTGCGCATAAATATATGCGCCTCCCGACTTATTCGCTATAACAGTGCATACCGTATCATTTTTCAGCGGCTGCGCCGTTATTATATCAATAATCGTAGAATCGCTGCTTGTCCAGCGAATCGAATCATTTGTCGCATCGAAGGGCGTTATTCTCGCTATCAATGCCGTATCGTTATGAACTTTCAGGTCAAGACTGTCGACAAGCAACGAAATGCCCTCTACCGGAACGCCTACAACGGAAACAAAACAGGAATCTTTTTTATCACGGTCAACGAGTGAAACGGCATAAATATACGTCGTTCCGATGCCTTTGGCCCCGACAGTGCAAACCGTATCATAACCCGACGACGTCACCTCGACAACCGTATGATCGTCGCTTGTCCATATGACGGAATCGTTAGTTTCGCCGAAAGGAACTACGCGTGCAATTAACGCGGTATCGCTACCCAGTCGCATATATTTTATACTGTCGTGTGAGAGCGTAAGATTTTCTACCGGAAGCGCTTTCACCGTAACGACGCAGGAATCTTTTTTAAGACCGTCGAAAGATGATGTGACAAAGAGGGTAGCAACTCCCAACTTCAGCGCTTTTATTGAACATATCGAATCGTCCGTGACACTTACGATCTCAATCACGGAAGGATCGCTATTTGTCCATATCATCTCGCCGTTTGTCGGCGCCGGCGGGTAAATCTTCGATATTAAAGCCGTATCATGCCCCAATATCATCGTCAGGCTGTCATTTTCTAACGTTACGCTATCTACCGGTATTACCACATTAACAACGCAAGTATCCCGGAAGTTTCCTTCCTTTGTCTGGACAATAATCTTTGCTTCCCCGACGCCTGTCCCCTTAATTTCGCAAATCGTATCCTCCACAACCGACACGGTATCCACGATTAATTTATCGGTAGTAGTCCACACAACCGATTTATTCGTCGCATTAGGAGGAGAAATAATCGCAGCCAATATTGCCGTACTGTCAACACCCAGTGTGATGGTGTCTTTCCCCGACAAAGAAACTCCGGAAACTATTTGCGCCTTTATGCTTATAGCAAAAAACACAGACAACACGAACAACAGTGCCGTTTTTGTAATCATTTTTTCCATAATCGCTATCTTTTTAATATTATGAATAAACAGAAAAACTCTCTTTTTATTTTGCAAATATAACAATAATATAAAGAATTACCGTCCTGAATAAATCTGTTTTAACATTTTCACATGATCGTTATAGGGTGGGAAAAGAGGCGACGGCTCATCGCTCAACGTCCTGTTAAGTATACCTTTCCTGTGCGAAAACGTCTCAATGCTCCATTTCCCCTGGTAAAAACCGTAGCCGCTGTTCCCGACGCCCCCAAACGGAAGATTCGTATTAAGCATATGCATCAACGTAGCGTTAATACAACCGCCGCCATACGATACACGATTAATAATCAGATTTTCCACATCTTTATCGGTGGTATAGAGATATAAAGCGAGCGGTTTTTCACGTTCGGCAAGTATATTTACCACATCTTCAACATTTTCAAAAGTCATTACCGGCAGAACAGGGCCGAACACTTCTTCCTGCATTATTTCAGCCTCCCAGGTGACGCCGTCGATAACAGTCGGCGATATGAAGCATTGACTTTCGTCCGTTTCTCCGCCAAAGACGATATTACTGTTTTTCAGAAGATCCCGTAAACGTTCAAAATGGCGTTTATTGATGATCCGCCCGAAATCCCCATTCCCTTTAATATCATCGCCATAAAATGTTCTGATCTGATTTTTAAGCGCTTCGACAAGTCTATCTTTTACATCTTTATGAACCCAGATATAATCGGGCGCCACACAAGTCTGTCCGGCATTAATAAACTTACCCCAGCATATGGACGGCGCCGAGCGCTCAATATCCGCCGATTTATCGACGATACAGGGGCTTTTCCCTCCGAGTTCGAGCACCGTCGGAGTCAGGTATTCGGCTGCCGCTCTCGCAACGATACGGCCAATATTCGCGCTCCCTGTATAAAAGATAAGGCCGAAACGTTCTTTTAACAATTCTGCCGCGACGTCCGCGCCACCTTCAATAGCGACGCAATATTCCGCATCCAGGGCGGTATTTATAATATCTGCCAGAACCGCCGATGTAGCCGGCGCAACTTCCGACGGCTTCACAACACAACAGTTACCGGCAGCCAATGCGCCTACAAGAGGTTTGAAACAAAGGACAAAAGGATAATTCCAGGTATTAAGGATCAATACGGACCCATAAGGTTCGTAATATATTTTACTTTCCGCCTGCCCGAACAGTGGAGAAGTATCTACGCCGACAGGCTTTGTCCACGATGCCAGGTTCTCGACCGCACAATTTATTTCATCTATCATCGCCGTCACTTCCGTTGCAAACGCTTCAAATTCACATTTCCTCAAGTCGTGATATAGAGACGCTTCGATATCCGGGTGTCTTTCGATTACGACCTGACGAAGTTTTTTTAACTGTTCGATCCGAAACTCAATATTCCGGGTCTTACCGGTGGCAAAGAACTCTCTCTGCCTCCTAATTAGTTGTTGATAATCAGACATTTTGTTAGCTTGTAAAGTTTATATCCGGCGTAAAGGTATATCTTTTTTATAAAAAAATGTTCATAAATCCTTTTTATTTTTCTCGTGTTAAACCTTTCCGGACTTTCACAGTCTTATCCATTCAAATTGTAACTACATAATTTATATACTTAATCGTGCACAAGATGACAAAACCGGCAAAATGGATTTTGACAGGTATCATACTGTTATTCATAACAGGGATAATTGTATATCCCCGTATTAAAGAACACGTAGATTCAAAAGGGAAAAAAGATGTTGCCGTATCAAGGCCCGTCCCGTCGCAGGGACGGTTGCCGTTAGATATCAATGCCGCAGTAATAAAGAAGCAATCGCTTTCGGATAAAACAATCAGTACGGGAACGACGATTCCCGATGAAGAGGTAGACCTGTCATTCGAATCTTCCGGTAAAACAGTCAGTATACATTTTACGGAAGGCACGCATGTAAAAAAGGGAGACTTGCTGGCTAAAATCAACGACAAACCATTACAGGCGGAACTGAAAAAACTGGAAGCGCAGATACCCCTGGCGAAAGAACGGGTGTTTCGCCAGGGAACATTGCTGAAGAAAGATGCGGTCAGTCAGGAAGCTTACGAACAGGTAACGACGGAATTAGAAAAACTGATGGCCGATATCGAACTTGTGAAAGCCAAAATACTCCAGACCGAACTGCTCGCTCCGTTTGACGGCATCATAGGATTACGACTTGTAAGCGAAGGCGCTTACGTTAGTCCGTCGACGGTTGTTGCCAACCTGACGAAAATAAGCCCTTTGAAAATAGAATTTTCCATTCCCGAAAGTTACGCCCCTGATGTTGCGGACGGCACGACGATTTCGTTTTATATGGAAAATTCGGACAGAATGATGCAAAAATACGATGCGAAGGTTTACGCCGTAGAAAGCAAAGTCGCTTTAGAAACACGTACATTAAAGGTACGCGCGATATACCAAAACACAAATGAAGCGATTTTACCCGGGCGATACCTGTCGGTCGAAATCATCCGGCGCGAGATAAAAGACGCATTAGCCGTTCCAAGTGAAGCGATTATACCCGAAATGGGGAAAAATATTGTTTACCTGTATAAAAACGGCGAAGCAAAATCTGTGGAAATCATCACCGGCCTTCGTACGGAGAGCCATGTGCAGGCGCTCGAAGGAATCCAGGACGGCGATACCGTCATTACTACGGGAGTAATGCAGCTACGCACGGGGGTGAAAGTCAATATCAATAACCTGATAGAATAAGTACCATGGCAAATATTTCCGAATTAAGTATTAAACGTCCGGTCTTGTCGACCGTAATGGAGCTTGTCATACTGTTATTCGGCATGATCGGTTACATGTCGCTCGGCGTACGCGAATATCCGAGCGTCGACCAGCCTATTATTTCGGTAAACACGTCCTATCCGGGCGCTAACGCCGAAGTAATCATGAATCAGATTACCGAGCCGTTAGAACAGAATATCAACGGTATTCCCGGCATACGTTCGCTAAGCAGCGTCAGCAGCCAGGGGAACAGCCGTGTCACAATCGAGTTTGAACTTTCGGTAGACCTTGAAACGGCAGCTAATGACGTGCGCGACAAAGTATCGCGCGCACAGCGTTACCTGCCGCGCGACTGCGACCCTCCTACCGTGTCAAAGGCCGACGCCGACGCTACGCCTATCATGCAGATCGGCATCCGGAGCAGTCGGCGCTCGCTGATGGAACTGACGGAGATTGCCGAGCTGACTGTGAAAGAGCGCTTACAGACCATCCAGAATGTCAGCGGCGTAGATATCTGGGGACAGAAACGTTATTCCATGCGCCTTTGGCTTGACCCGGTGAAAATGGCCGGTTACGGCGTCACACCGCTTGACGTAAAAAATGCCGTCGACGCCGAGAATGTGGAGTTGCCGTCGGGAAGTATCGAAGGAAATACGGTTGAACTGTCGATCCGTACGATGGGCTTGATGCATACGGCGAAAGAATTTAATGACCTCATTATCAAAGAAAACAACAATAATATCGTCCGTTTTAAGGATGTAGGCCGTGCGGAACTGTCTCCCGAAGATATAAAAAGCATCATGATACGTAACGGCGAACCGATGGTAATGGATGTGATCATACCGCAACCCGGCGCCAATCATATAGAAATAGCAAATGAAGCTTACGTACGTATAGAGCAACTGAAAAAAGACTTGCCCGAAGATGTAACGATAGAGATGATTTACGATAATACGCAGTTCATCCGCGCTTCCATAAACGAAGTGGAAGAAACGCTCTATGTGGCGTTTCTACTCGTCGTCATCGTTATATTCCTTTTCCTTCGCGACTGGCGTGTTACGCTTATTCCGGTCGCCGTCATACCGGTATCGTTAATAGGCGCGTTTTTTGTCATGTTTGTTGCGGGATTCTCAATTAACGTATTGACGATGTTAGCGATTGTGTTATCCGTCGGGTTGGTGGTCGACGATGCGATTGTCGTAACGGAGAATATCTATGTGCGTATCGAAAAGGGCATGACGCCCAAAGAAGCCGGGATAGAAGGGTCGAAAGAGATTTTCTTCGCCGTCATATCCACAACCATCACACTCATCGCCGTATTTATCCCTATTGTATTCATGGAAGGAATGACGGGACGTTTATTCAAGGAATTCAGTATTGTAATTGCAGGGTCTGTCGCCATTTCGTCTTTTGTAGCCCTTACTTTTACGCCGATGTTAGCTACTAAACTGTTAAAACGTCGTGAAAAAAAGAATTGGCTATACCGTAAAACCGAACCTTTTTTCGAAGGATTAAATAATATATATTCGCGGTCGTTGAATGTTTTCCTGAAGAAAAAATGGATTGCCATACCGATTGTTCTCGTCTTATTCGGAATGATTTTTTATTTCTGGGGGCAAATTCCATCGGAACTTTCTCCTATGGAAGACCGTTCCCAAATCACGATCAACGTACGAGGCCCCGAAGGTGCGACCTATGAATTTGTCCGCGACTTTTCGGATAAAATAGAACAGATTGCCGATTCCATCGCTTATGAAAGAAAAGTAATTACTACGCGCGCATGGGGCGCTATGGGATTCATTTCCGTGATATTACCGGATATAAGCGAGCGCGAACGTTCCCAAATGGAAATAAGCGACCGCCTTTCCGCCGAGGTTCGGAAAGAAACGACAGCAAGAGGCTTCGTACAACAACAGTCCACCTTCGGCGACAGGCGCGGAGGGATGCCGATTCAATATGTACTGCAAGCTACTAATATCCGGAAATTAGAGGAGTTCCTGCCGGAGTTTATACTAAAAGTTAACGAAAGCCCCGTATTCCAGATGGCGGACGCAAACCTGAAATTTACAAAACCGGAAATGCGCATTGAAATAAACCGGGATAAAGCGTCGCTACTTGGAGTAAGCACCCGGAATATCGCACAAACATTGCAATATGCGTTAAGCGGTCAGCGCATGGGTTATTTCTACATGAACGGCAAGCAATACCAGATATTGGGCGAAATAAACCGCCAGCAACGCAATACGCCGCTCAACCTGAAATCGATCTATGTCAGAAGCGACAACGGCGCAATGATCCAACTCGACAACTTAGTGAATCTGGTAGAGAACGTAGCCCCTCCACAGCTATACCGCTATAACCGTTTCATCGCCGCCACCGTTTCCAGCGGTTTGAATACGGGATACACTCTTGGGGAAGGATTGGATGAAATGGACAAAATTGCCAGGGAAGTATTGGACGACAGTTTTCGTACGGCTCTATCGGGCGAATCGAAAGAATTCCGTGAAAGTGCCGACAGCCTTATGTTTGCACTTATATTGGCGCTAATCATGATTTATCTTGTGCTGGCCGCCCAGTTCGAAAGTTTCAAAGACCCGCTGATTGTAATGTTCACCGTTCCGTTAGCCGTTGCCGGCGCATTATGGTTTATGGACAACGGGGATATTACCATGAACATTTTCAGCCAGATAGGTATTATCATGCTGATCGGATTAGTAGCGAAGAACGGTATCCTGATTGTAGAATTTGCCAACCAGAGGCAAAATTCGGGAATAGACAAGGAACAGGCGATACTGACCGCATCCGTTCAGCGCCTCCGCCCGATCCTGATGACGAGCGCTTCCACCATACTCGGATTATTACCTTTGATGTATGCTTCGGCAGAGGGCGCCAACGGGCGCATTGCAATGGGAACGGCCGTTGTCGGCGGAATGTTGGTATCCACATTCTTAACGCTTTATATCGTACCGGCTATGTATAGTTTTATTGCAACAAATTTACAAAACAAAAAAGAAAACAAATGAAACGATTCCTGTTGACGGTAATAACTCCCATTTTTTTTTGCACAACCATATATGCACAAGAAATATATACGTTGGATAAGTGTATCGGGATAGGTCTCGAACGCAATTATGCCATAAGAATCATCCGGAATGAAGAACAAGTTTCATCAAATAACGCGACTTCAGGGAACGCCGGATACTTGCCCTCGGTCGATTTAAGCGGAGGTTTCAGCGGCGCCCGGTATGGCTACGATTACGATTATTCCGACGGAACATCCGAAAAAGCGGATGCCTCAAATACGGGAACGGCAAACGCCGGGATAAATCTTAACTGGACTGTTTTCGACGGATTCGGCATCCAGGCCGAATATGAAAAGTTGAAAGAATTGAAAAAGATGGGAGCGTTAAATACGCGGATCGCTATTGAAGATTTAGTTGCAAACATTGCCGCGGAGTATTATAACCTGATCCGTCAGCGAATCCGGTTAAGCAACCTTCGCTCGGCGGTACGCCTGTCCAAAGAACGGCTCCGCATCGTCGAAGAACGCTATATCATAGGCTCCATGTCGCGCCTCGACCTGCAACAGGCAAAAGTTGATTTCAATGCAGACAGTTCCCGGCTGTTGACACAATTCGAAACGTTAAATGCCTCCCAAATAAAATTAAATGAACTGATGGGGGTCGACTCCATCAACCGGCGCTTGACCGTCCGCGACACCGTACCCCTACATTCGCTGCTCGACGAAAAAGACTTATTGGAAAAAACGCTTACAAACAACGCCTCATTGCTGGCATCTTATAAAAATAAAACTCTGTCGGAATTGGATTATAAAAAGGTACGCAGCCGTAATTTCCCGTATCTACGGCTAAATGCAGGATACGGATACACGGACAACCGGTATGAAACCGGCAACATCGAACTGCAAAAACGATTAGGACCAAACTATGGAATTACTGTAGGATTCACTGTTTTCGACGGGATGAACCGCCGGCGCGAACAACAAAACGCACGTATCCAGATTAAAAACAGGGAGCTTCATATTCAGGAACTGGAACTCGGATTGAAAGCCGACCTCTCGAATCTATGGATGGCCTACCGGAATAATCTCGAACTGTGGGAACTGGAAAAGGAAAATCTTGTTGTAGCGCAAGAAAATTATGCAATCGCTATTGAACGTTATAAACTGGGGGATCTGTCGGGGATCGAACTGCGCGAAGCGCAAAACAACCTGTTCGAAGCCGAAGAACGCCGGTCGATTGCCGAATACAACACAAAACTGTGCGAAATATCACTTTTACAATTAAGCGGACAAATTCTTGTTTACCTGCATCCGGAAGAAAATCAGTGACATCCGGAAGAAAATCGGCGGGGGAAATGACAGTCTTACCGGTAAACCGGCGTAATGAAGATTCACCTTTAACGATCGATTGAATTTTCATTTAAAAGCGCGTCCCCCGGAAATTTTCGGGGGACGCGCTTTTCGCTTATACTCTGTGATTTGCCTGGGATTCGAACCCAGGACCCCATCCTTAAAAGGGATGTGCTCTACCTGCTGAGCTAGCAAATCGACAGGGGCATCTTTTTAGAATGCGGGTGCAAAGGTAATACTTTTTTTTTTCTCTGCAATTTTTTCTCTGCAATTTTATTTTTTTCATATTTCTTCGTTAAAAAACGCCTCTCTATTAAAAACATCTAAGCTTTTTTTGTTATATTTGCCCAAAATATTAAATTTTCATTATATAATTCATATGAAACGAATACTTCCGGCATTTTTTTTAGGATGGGTTACATATCTGACGGCCACAGCAACGGATAATCTGCGCATACCGGACTTACGCACGTTAAGTCTCGGCGGAGGGGGTGTGACGGAAACCCCGCTTTATAACCCCGCCCTTCTTGCCGTCCGGGAACAAAGCAGACTGTATGCAAACTATTACAACAGATATTCCGTCAGCGAACTGGCAACCGTAAGCGGCGGTTTTTATTATCTGAACGACATTTTGCCGGCAGGCGCCGAGATTACTTCATTCGGCTATGACGAATATCGCGAAAGCCTCTTCAGATTGTCCGCAGGCAAACAAATCGCCCGGAAATGGTCGCTCGGAATAGCGATACAATATGCTTTACTTCAGTCGGAACTCCACGAAGAATCGTCCGGCAGAATATCATCGGACATCGGGATCACTTACCGCCCTGTTGAAAACGTGTTGACAGGATTGTCGATATTACATTTCCCCTCCGTCCAAACAGGAGATAAAAACATTGACAATAAACACATTGCATCCTATTCCGTACAATTAGGTTTCAACTGGGAAATTATGAACATGGCGTTAATAACCGGCAGTCTCGAGAATAATGCGGAAGACGCTATCACCGGTTCATTCGGCGTGGAATATATGCCTTTCGACGATTTCAAATTACGAACCGGGATACGGACAGCCCCTCTCAGGCCATCCTTAGGCGTAGGATATCGTATCGCAAACATCAATGCCGATATAGGCATGATTTACCATGCGATACTCGGTATAAGCATGGGCGTCGGCCTCTCTTTCTCGTTCTGAAATTATCCTTTTATATATGCAGGATGTCATTATGAAAACAACAAACTCTATCCTCCTGTCCGCCCGGAATATCCCGTCGATGAGCCGGTTGTTGATGATATGGTTAATAAATATGTTGCCAAATAGTTATAGCGTCTACAGTCAGGAGATAAACACAGCTGATAAATGGATTGAATACATTGAGGAGTTGCAGGAAAATTCCGAAGAAAACGACGAATTCATCGAGACTTTATACAACGATTTGTCGTATCTGTCCGAGAATCCGTTAAACCTCAACCTCGCCACCCCTGAAGAATTGCGGAAGATACCGTTCCTTTCGGATATACAAATCATGAATATCCTTGATTACCTGCAAAAACAAGGCGAATTTGTGTCGATATACGAACTCAAAAATATCCGGTTCTTAGACATGCAAACCATCGAACTGATACTTCCGTTCGTCTATGCAGGCGAGGTCGACAAAACGCTTTCATTTAACATCGGAAACCTTTTAAAATACGGTAAAAACGAACTGATGTTGCGGTACGACAGATGCCTGAACGAAAAAAAGGGATATGCGGAATATCCCGACAGTATACTGGAAAAATATCCGAACCGCAAATATGTCGGAGAACCTTTTTATTCATCCATGCGCTATTCGTATTCGTTTGACAATCATCTGCAAGCAGGATTTGTAGCAGAAAAAGACGCGGGAGAAACATTCCTGAACAAACGGCACAAAGTACCGGATTATTATTCGATGCATGTACTCCTGAAAGATATGGGGAAAATGAGGAGTTTCGTTGTCGGAGATTTTAAGGTGTCGTTTGGCCAGGGACTTGTCATAAGCAACGATTTCACGCCTTCAAGAAGTAGCGTATTATCACAGGCCGAACGCCGCAACAACGGATTCAGGCGCCATTATTCAACAAATGAAAACGATTTTTTCAGGGGCATAGCCTCCACCGTATCATTGGGGAAATTCGATCTCAGCGCCTTTTATTCAAGCCGCAAAGCAGACGCTACAGCAGCAGGGGAGACTACTGTTTTATCGTTTAAAACGGACGGGATACACCGAACCGAAGGCGATCTGGAGAAAAGAAGCCTTGCAAATATCCGGACAACAGGTGGTAATATCCGGTACATAACTCCGCAGTTACTCATCGGTATGACGGCATTGACCTGTTCCTTCGGAGGCTTATCCGTCGATCCCGACCCAAAACCTTATAACAAATTTTACTTCCGCGGCAAACGTAATTCAAACATAAGCCTCGATTATAGATGGCGACACGAAAAAATCGTCGTTTACGGCGAAACAGCCTTTTCGCAAAATGGCGCCGCCGCTACTCTGAACGCCCTTCAATGGAGCGCATCGTCAGGACTTAATACGCTTATACTATACCGGCATTACGACCGCCGCTACCAGGCTTTTTACGGCAATGCTTTTTCACAGAGTTCCACCGTCCAAAACGAAGACGGATTATACTTAAGCATGCAATGGGCGCCTGTCCCGTACTGGGGATTTTCGGGGTATGCCGACTTTTTCCGTTTCCCATGGCTTAAATACGGGACAGATGCGCCGTCGTCGGGCCGGGAATACATGCTCCAGGCCGATTTCAACAAGATAAAAAACACAACCGTATCCGCCCGTTATCGTTTCCGGCAGAATGAAAAAAACCTTACGGAAGAACATGAAGTGTCGGTTAAACCTGTCAACCGGCACAAAGTACGTCTGCAAATAACCAATAAACCGTCGGACAGGATGACTTTCCGGACAACCGTCGAAGGCAATGTATACGATGAAAATATTTCATCCCCAAGCCGAGGATGGGCGATCTCGCAGAATGCAGGATGGAAAAATACAAACTCACCGATATTGCTGGATGCCTATGCCGCTTATTTTAAAACAAGCGATTACGACAGCCGCGTTTATTCGACCGAAAAAAATATGCTTTACAGTTTTTCAATGCCGTCTTTTTACGGTGAAGGCTCACGTTTGTCGGCTACATTACGGTATAATTTCAACCCTCGGCTCTACCTCTCGGTAAAAGCGGCATGGACGCATTATTTCGACCGCGACACAATCGGAACGGACACGGAAGAAATCGAAGGGAAAAATAAAACAGATTTATACGTACTGTTACGATGGAAATTCTGAAAAAAAATGTTTCTTTGCAAACTTGTTCGGGACGTGTGTGCGCATACGCAAGCAAGTATGCGCAATTTCATAATCCGAATGTCATTATTAAAAAAACAAACGATTAATAATTGAAAACTATGTCGACTATACTATTCGATGAAATCGTATATGGCCCGGTTAAAAGCCGCAGATTAGGCGTCTCATTAGGTATAAACATTTCGCCGGCGAACGGCAAAAGATGCACGTTCAACTGCATCTACTGCGAATGTGGGCTGAACGAAGAACGCCGCACAAAAACTCCCGCACCTTCGCGTGAGAATGTGAAACAGGCGCTGACAATAAAACTTACGGAGATGACGACCGGAGGCGTCCGTCCCGACGTCATCACATTTTCCGGTAACGGCGAACCGACGATGCATCCCGACTTTGCCGGTATAATAGAAGATACGCTTGAAATACGCAACAAACTCTGTCCGGCGACGAAAGTCGCGGTACTTTCCAATTCGACCATGCTTCATAAAGAGGAAGTGATACGGGCTTTATGCAAGGCGGATGAAATCCTGATGAAGTTAGATGCGGCGAACGACGATTTAATCGGCAAAATAGACCAACCCGAATTGCACGGTTTCACCGCAAAAAAACTCATCGAGCAATTATGCCGCTTCAAGGGACAACTAATCATTCAAACGATTTTCCTGAAAGGCGAACATAACGGCGTTTACATAGATAACACCCGCGATGAAGCTGTTGTACAATGGATTGAGGCCATGAAAAAAATACAACCGCAGAAAGTAATGATTTATACCATTAGCCGGGAAACGCCGGTGAAAACGTTGCAGAAAATACCGGTGGAAACGTTAGAACAAATCGCAGAAAAAGTCAGGCAAGCAGGATTTGAAGTCTCAGTTTCGACGTAAAAAAACAGTGTCAACTATTTAAAAGATTACCGGAAACCTTGCCTATATCCGGAAAGAACTGAAAAATGAAAGATGCCCTTTGCAAATAGAGACTTATCGCATACGATGAAAAACTCTTTATTCAATCCGTGGTTAAGATACTTTTATCGCACGCACGATATTCAATATTTGGTTATTACTGCCATATATACGGAAGAAATATAATCCGGGCGACAAGGAGGATGTATCAATCGTTCCGACCGGGTTATCCACGGCAAGGCACACTTTCCCCGAAACGGAAATCACATCTACGCGCGTAACGGAGCTATGACCTCGCAGGGTGACAAAACCTGAAAACACCGTCGGATAAACAGTCGCAACATCATCCTCAACATTTTCTACTCCTACATATATCATCTTCTCCTCGCTTTTTTCGCTTTCAATATTACCATAAAATGCCGAAACCGCAAATCTATACTCGCTGCCCGTAAGCACTTGCTCTATTTGCTCGGTCACCGCAGCATCAACCGTTCTGTGCACCGACTTGTTGCAATAAATTCTATACTGTGATATTTCAGGAAAAACGGCCGGCATGGAACTGCGTAAAGATACGGGATTTTCATCAAAAGGCAACACGTCTATGCGCAGCTTAACGATTCCGGCAGCAAGATGTTCCGAGACCTTGGCGTTACGTTTTAAAACAAAATCCTTATCGTTCCCGTTATCATTTTGCGTTGCTCTGCGTTCGGACGATACGACAGCTGAAACAATAAAATTAAAATTAAATTCATCCGGAGACCCTTCATCATAAAATTTCTCCCAGTGTTCTCCGTCAGGCGAGTAGATATTGCCTTTTCCGTCGACAGCCGGCCCGTCGTCACATATGGCAGGATAATCGCCTCCTGCAGAGTAAACGGACACAATAAGCGATTTGGAGCCGTCAATCGGAAACGGCTCATTCAATGTAACGGTAGTCATATTCTTATATATAAGCAAAGACGGTTCGATATTCTGCCTGTAAGAATACTCGCCCTGAGATATATAAATTTCATATGTATTATTTTCCCATGGGAAAAACTGGACAGCTTCTATATACTCTCCATTCAAAGGAGCTATTTCTTCACTGGACCATTTCTGACCGTAATAGAAGGGACTGTTATTCTCAAAACCCACCCTGTATGTCGGGTACATTGTCCCCCAATAAATCGTCTGTTCATAAACAGGCGCATTCCAGCTTAATTTCACCTTATTGGTAGCGCCTATCCGCTCTATTTTTAAATCGGCAGGCGCTTTGAATTTCACATACGATATCGTCGTAGAGGAAAATGTAGATTCCTCATCATCCTCATAAACGGCAGAAACAGAATAAACCAAAGACCCGACAGTCGGATTCCGGTCGATGAACGAAACGGGAAGAACTTCGCCAATCTTTTGATTATTGCGGTACACATTATAATGAAGCCGGGGTTCGGCACTTTGTGGAGGTTCCCATGTCAACAATATGCTTTGACCCTGATTGACGGCTTTGATATTGACCGGCGCAGGCTTAAAGATTTTACGGGAACGTCCGGCTAATATTTTCACTCCCGTACCGAGCGGGTCGAGCCAGATATCCATATGTGCGGAATCTTTCTTGAATTTGTCCCAGTGATAACTCATTTTCCCATAGATATTTAATCCCGACAGAAAGTTGCAAGTCGAATTACCTCCCGTCAACGTTCCGACAATGAGTTTATTTTCGTTATACTGCGGCGATCCTGAGGATCCGCCTTCCGTCACGCCACGTCCGTTCGCCGTTTGTTGAAACGTCACGTTCCAGCAGGCGTTCTCATATCCTGTAAATTCTTCAGACATGAAAGTGGTCTTTTTTGCCGGCGTTTCATAAGTTGATATTTTCATATAATCACCGCTGGGATGATGTATACCTACTCCTGAAGATGCCGGCGTATCATTTATGTCCCATCCGTTATAAAAGACATCATATTCTTCGGGTATCATATCATTTAAATGTAATAACATCCCGTCGGAGCCGCCATTCTTTCCGGTATTAACGAGCAATTTACATCCCGTCATCGTCTTATGTCCGGCAGTAAGGGAACTGTTGCTGCATCCTTCGCGTTCCATATGGAAATAAAATACCCATTGCTGCATATTTAAACTGTCGGCGACCACTTCAATACATTTACTCCCTTCTTTTTCACAATACGAAGCGCAGTGACGTGCCGTCAGGATAAGCGGACGGAAGTCTTCCGCCGTATTATTCACCAGTGAGCCGGTACATATGTAAGACGCTTTGCCGATTCTCTGAACCATGTGGCATATGCCTTTTTTTTCATTCTGCCAGGCATCTCCTTCTTCACAATTTATGTTCACCATACAAGACCCGGAGACGGCACGCGTCGTTATGCCGCAAAATGTCTCCAGTGCGGACGTATTATATCCATAGCCTATATTATCGATATGTATGCGTGGTTTCTCACTGCTTATTTCCGATTCCACATATTCGAGAATGAGTTCGTCGCCACCGATAAATTCGTTAACAAAAAGACCTCCCGAAGAATGTGTTTTTTCCGTATATGCACCTAAAAGTTGGGATTTGTCCGCGCTATAAATAAACAATTTCCCTCCTTCCGGAATATAAAAATCCTGATAATACAACATCAGGGCTACGGCATTCGGCGCATTAAGATGAAGCATCCATATCCGTTCTCCTCCCGGCAATGCAGTCCTGTTACCCGAATTATCCATCGTATAATCAACCGGAATAAGTTTAGCCACCGGCATAGGAGCGCCTTCGCGGGCACGCCAGTTATCTACTTCGCGCAGGTCTTCGATATAAAAATCTACCTGCACCTCGGTTTTTTTCACAGCGCTCCGTAACGTTTGACTTTGAGCATACTTGAAACTGGGCGGCGTCCCACCTTCGCTGATTTGGGCGGAAACTCCCGTAATATGTAATAATGACAGACTCACTGCATAATAAACAAGCCATATTTTCTTCATGTTCGTATTCATATATCGATAAAACTGCATAACATAATTTTCTATTTTAATAATTTGCAAATGTATAAAAAACTTACTTTCGTACTATTCATTCTATGAATATTTTTGATTTATATGCAGAAATTTATTTTTCTTTCTCTGCCCTATAAATTTCACCGAACAGTTTTATGGGTCTCTGTGTGGAAAATGTTGAGCGGTTCACTTACGTTTTCCGGAAACACTACCATATAACTTCAGTACGGCAGGATATATCATCGCACCGATAAAACCTCCCGCAATATCGACTATCAAATCTAACAGATCACCCGTCCGATTGAAGAATTTACTCTGCATTATTTCAATAAACCCCCCATAAATGAATGCCAGCAGGGTCGACAACATTATTATCCGAAAATAACTGTTCTTTATCCGGAAATTGAACAGCAAACTTAACAAAATCGATTGTACGAAGAAAACGCCGAAATGAAAGATTTTATCCAGGTTAGGAATCTTCATTTGGGGGATATTATCAGACGGCATTGTAGAAAAGACAAATATGACTATCGCCCATACAACGCTCATTAACAGTAAAATATATGCTCTCTCACCATTTCCCATCACGAAATAATCTTACTCTTTATAAACAGACATTACAACTAATCCGGCACAACTTACAGGATTATTTGATGCGACAAAATTAGCACTAATTTTCCTGATTATCCACAAACGAATAAAAATATCCGGCAAAATTTATACGAGATTTCATCCGGGCAAAAACAATTATACTGCACTTGGTATGTAATTAAGATAAAATATGCTTTTTTGCAGGGAAATTTTATCTGCATGTGTGCACTATGGAATATTTCATGTATATTTGCGTAGAATTATTATTGATATAATATTGTTCAACTATGAAAAATAATGAATGGAAAGAGCGCTTGGGATTGGTCTATTCGACATGTCCCGATTTTAAATACGACACAGGGAAGAATGTGGAGGAAGAAACTCTTCCGAAAGAAAAGCAATCGTTACGAGTATCATTGGATAAACGTAACAGGAATGGGAAAATGGTCACGCTTATTACCGGATTCCGCGGGAAAAGCGAAGACCTTGCTTCCATCGGGAAATTATTGAAAGTGAGATGCGGCGTCGGCGGATCGGCAAAAGACGGGGAAATCATCATCCAGGGAGATCTCCGGCAAAAAATTGCGGATATACTGGCCAAAGAAGGATACGGTAAAACAAAAATCATCTAAGTATTCATCCGTCTATGCTTACAATATACAGCGCCTCTGCAGGAACGGGCAAGACACATACGCTGACGGGAGAATATCTGTCGTTGCTTTTCAAAGGTGGGGAAAAACACCGGCGCATACTCGCCGTGACGTTCACGAATAAAGCAACTGCCGAGATGAAAAGTCGTATTGTGGAAGAGCTGTTCCGCCTTGCCGGCGATCGTCCGTCCGATTATATTGCGATGCTGTCCGGTAACGGCGGAAAAGATGAAACACTCGTCCGCAAGCAGGCAAAAGAAATATTGATAAATATATTGCATGACTATTCGGCGTTTAACATAAGTACAATAGACCACTTCTTCCAGCGAACAATCCGGGCATTCACCCGCGAGATAGGGCTGCAGGGAAACTATCGGGTCGAACTGGATGAAGACCTGATGATGGAAGAAGCTGTCGAGAATATGCTTGCCGAACTTGAAAAAAGCGAAAATGCAGCGCTTATGAACTGGCTGCTGCGTTTCACCGAAGACAAAATAGAAGAAGGCGGAGGTTGGGATATACGAAGAGATATCATAAAACTCGGCGGACAATTGTTTAAAGAGACATACAAAGCATACAGTCACGAAATCCGGGAAGAACTGCAGCAAAAAGAATTTCTGTCCGATTATCAGAATGACCTTTTTAAGATTATTCAACAAGCTCGGCAGACGGCGAAAGACTTTGGGATGAAAGGCGTTTCGCTGATAGAACAACATGGAATGAAGCCCCCCGATTTCAAGGGCGGCAGCAAATCCGTATTTTTTTATTTCGGCCGGCTCGCCGCAGGAATGATGAAAGAGCCGAACGCGACGTTCCGTGGACTGGCAGATAACGCAGACGCCTATCTCGCCAAAAAAGCCGCGCCCGCACAACGGGAAGCGGCAGAACGCCTCTACGGAGAAGGCATGAACGACCTCATCCGCGACATCATTTCTTTTTTCGATAACCTTGCCGATTATTATACGGCAACCGAGATTACCCGTAATTTCTATGCACTGGGCATACTTGCCGACTTGTCGAAACACATCACAACCTGGCGCGAAGAAAAAAATAAATTGCTTATTGCCGATACAACCGAACTGCTCAACAAGGTAATCGACGGAAACGAAATCCCTTTCATATACGAAAAAACGGGAACGCGCATCGAACATTATATGATTGACGAATTTCAGGATACAAGCGGTATGCAATGGGCCAACTTCCGCCCGCTGCTCAAAGACAGCCTCGACTGTGGCCGCAGCAATCTGATTGTGGGCGACATCAAACAAAGCATCTACCGTTTTCGTAATTCCGACTGGACGCTGCTCGACAATCAGGTAAAACAGGAGTTCCCGCAACTGATAAACGAAAAAAAACTGGACGTAAACTGGCGGAGCTGCCGGCATATTGTCGAATTTAACAATATGCTTTTCGAACATATTCCTGCCATCCTGCAAAATTCATATAACGAAGAAATAGAACAGTCATCGTTGCCGGATGATGAAAAAAAACGGTATGATTCCCTTATCGTATCCGCATATGCCAACTCTTTTCAGCACGTCTCGAAACCTTTCTCCGACAAAAGCGGTCATGTGCACATCCGATTCCTGGAAGATACGGACGAAAAAAAATGGCAGGAATCGAGTATGGAGCAGCTGCCCCGTATCATCGAACAGTTGCAGGACAACGGATACGAACTGCAGGATATTGCCATACTCACACGAACAGGCAGGGAAGGCGCGCTGGCTGCAGATACTTTGCTCACCTATAAGGAAGCGCATCCCGATTCGGGCTACCGGTATGATATTATCTCGGAAGATTCGCTGGCCGTCGAATCTTCCCTGTCGGTACGGTGGTTTGTGGCAATGCTGCGACATCTCCATCAGCCGGATATCACAAGCTATTATCAGACGGCTCTTGCCGCATATGCCGTCGTACGCAGGAAAAAATGCTCCCCGCATGCCGGAGGGCAGAGCGCCTCCGGAGATGAATCCTCCGGCAATTCCGCTTCCCAAAACGACCGGGACAGGCTTGCCCTGCAAGATTCCGGAGATTTGTTTCTCCCCTTCTCTCCCGAAACGACGGCAGCCCTTAAAAAACTGTCTAACCTGCCTCTATACGAACTTGCCGAAGGACTGTTCCGTCTGTTTAAAGATGATTTTCCGGATAATGAACTTGTTTTCATACAGGCATTTCTCGATGCTGTCGCCGAATTTTCAGTGAACGAGACGTCCGACATGGGACAATTCATTTCGTGGTGGGACGAGACGGGATGCCGGAAAAAAATTGTCACACCCGATTCGCAGAACGCAATCCGGATAATGACCGTACATAAGGCAAAAGGACTTGGCGTCAAGGCCGTTATCATACCTTTTGCGGAATGGAAGTTAGATCAGAAAGATGCGATTTTATGGTGTCGTCTGCGGAAGAAGCCTTTCAATAAAATAAGCCTTGTGCCTGTCAGATACAGCCGGATGTTGAAAAACACCTTTTTCGCTGCCGACTATTTCCGGGAGAAACTTCATGCTTACATGGACAACCTCAATGCACTGTACGTAGCCTTCACACGCGCCAAGGAGGAACTTATCGTAATGTCGCCGAAACCCGAAACCGAAGCGATAACCGTATCACGACTGCTATGGGACGGTCTGCAAAAGGATATTCAAAATCCGTCAGACAGCGAAACGGGTATCTACGAACGCGGGATATGGTGGCATACGGAGGCAAAGAGCAAAGATGCTCCGGCAATAGAAGAATTGCGCGTCGGGCATTTCTGTTCCGTATCGCCCGACGGACGGATACAACTGCGCCTGCAACACCGTAAAAGCGGTTTTTTCGGGAATGAAAGACGTATTTACGGATTACTTATGCACGAGATATTAAGCCGCGTCGAGAAACATGATGACATAGATTCCGCAATATCCGTAAAATATCTATCCGGTGAAATCACCCGCTACGAAGCCGGCATATTGAAAGAACGGCTTACCGGCCTCACCGGTAATGAGCAGGTCAGGAAATGGTTCGACGGATCCATGCAGGTCATGATGGAAACGGACATACTGTCCGGAAACGGACAGTCACGCCGTCCGGACCGTATTATGATAGACAAGGACAACCATGTTACCGTTGTCGATTACAAATTCGGGAAACAAAAGGAGAGTTCTCATTACAGTCAGGTAAAAGAATATATCTCTCTTATACGGGAAATGGGGTTCCGGCATGTGGACGGTTATTTATGGTATATCTCGCTTGATAATATTGAAAAATGCATTTTTTAAGCATCCCTTTTTTTATATTAGAGAAAAAAAGCATAATTTTGCCGCACTTTAAAAGATATGCGTCGCATAAAAAAGATTAAACTGCACAGGGAAGGGACAGGATTATTACTGTCGATGTTTACGATACTGTTCGTTGTAAACGTGACCCTGTTTTATACCATGAGCAACAAATTCACTTTTTACAGTGTGCTTGTGGTATCAACCGTTTTGTTTTTGATTTTCCTGAATTTCTTCCGCAGTCCATACCGCCGCTTCCCGTTCGATTCCGAAGGGCTTGTCATAGCGCCTGCCGACGGCACTATCGTTGCCATCGAAGAAGTTATGGAAAATCAGCACTTCCACGACAAACGGATACAGGTATCCATCTTCATGTCGGTGTTTAATGTTCATGCCAACTGGTTCCCGGTCAACGGTACGGTCAAACACGTATCACATCAAAACGGACGTTTTAAGGCGGCTTACCTGCCGAAAAGCAGTACGGAAAACGAACGCTCTACAATCGTTATCCGGACGAATTACGGCGTCGACGTACTTACGCGTCAGATAGCGGGAGTGATGGCGCGACGTATCGTCACCTACGCAAAAGAAGGCGAATATTACGAAGTAAACGAACAAATGGGTTTTATAAAATTCGGCTCGCGTGTAGATACATTCCTCCCCTTAGACACGGAGATTCTTGTCGAAATGGATCAGAAGGTGACCGGCAACCAGACGCCGATTGCCCGCCTTGGTAAAATAACATATACTCCGCAAGAAACATGAAAGGCGTCATCCGGCACATACCGAACACACTGACCTGTATAAGCCTTTCCTTCGGTTTTTACGCTTCTGTTTTAGGCTTATGCGGCAACTGTTACGGAGCGCTGATCGCCATCCTGCTCGCGGCGATGTTCGATTTCTCCGACGGGCTGGCCGCACGCCTGCTGAAAGCAAACTCGGAAATGGGGAAGGAATTGGATTCGTTATCCGACATTATCGGTTTCGGCGTCGCTCCCGGAATGATGATGTTCGGCTTTCTCGACAATCTGCTGCATAGCCTGTCGTGGGATGATTCCCCGATGTGCAAAATATTCCTCCTTCCGGCGTTTGCAATACCTGTATTCTCCGCATTGAGGCTGGCGAAATTCAATATTGACGTCCGCCAGAAAACGTCGTTTATCGGCCTTCCCGTACCGGCGCATGCCATCCTGTGGTCGTCCGTCATCGCTGCATTTTCCCCGGTTACAGCTTCCCCGATTGCCGTTTCATGCAACTTATATGACTGCGGATATACAAGGCCGATCCTCACGGAGTTTTTCACAAACGCCGCGCCGGATATTCTTCTGATTTGCATTTCCGTATCCGCTATTGCAACATCGTACCTTCTTATCTCCAATATTCCGATGTTTTCGTTGAAAATCTCATCATTTGCATGGAGAGAAAACAAACTGCAATATACGCTAATCCTCTCGGCCATCATACTAACTGTCCTTTTCGGCATTCCCGGAATTGCCGCAACCATTCTGTTATATATTCTTTTGTCCGTTATCGCTTACAAAAAAAACCGGTAAACAAGCGATGATATTTCGCAAAGCTTTTGTTTTCAATCCCCATTGGTCGCCAAAATATGCATCATTTGACATAAACGCATTCAGAATCACAAAATTAGGTTAGGAATCGGGTAGTATAACAACAGTTATATTCGAGTTTATGACGGTATCAACTGTTAATTTCGGTACAAGAATTGAAAGAAACCACCTGTCAGGTATCATAGCAGATAAATTCCCCATATAAATATTCCCCTTAAGTTCATATTTATCTCCGCAATGAGTAAAGGCTTCTGCTTTTACGTAACTTATCATTTGCGGCATTACTCCTGTTACCAACAGTAAGGTGTTTTCGGAAAAATCAATTTCAGGATAATAGCCGTCTTCTATATAAATAGTAATGTATTTTTCCAACTCCTCAACGCTATTCACAATAAGTACATTGTCACCATAATACGTCCAGCGACAGTGC